>JALOMU010000449.1 GCA_025455285.1 Flavihumibacter sp. | reverse complement strand
TATGGATTAGATTATGATGGGCTTGGACGCAATATTCCGGAGATTTACCAGTTAAAGGAGAACCACTAAAGCTCAATCTGCTTTTCTGGTACCCCTAAAACCTAATATGACCTAAATTCGAGTTGTAATTCCCGCCGTCCTGAAAACTGTAGTTGCCATATTATTCCTTGTACTGGCAGGATCGTACGCAGATGCACAGTATTATTTTCGAGGTGAGATCAGGGATGAAACCCAGAAATCGCTTTCGAATGTAAAAATGACCATGCATTCTACGGGCTATCTTTTTTATTCCGGTGCTTCGGGAGGTTTTGGGATCACCTCTGCCAAAGCAGAGGACTCGGTTACCCTGAGCCTCGACGGCTACAAAGTATCCACCTTTCTTCTCAAAAGCAATAAGGAAAATAACCTCGTTTTACCCCTCCTGGTAAAGAAAGCATCCCAGCCTGAAAAAAGACTGATGTCGCTGGCCCGGGATATTAAACCTGCCGAGCTGGCAAAATTCTCCGTTGGTGGTGAAACCTATAGCAGCCTGCGGGAGAATGATTATATGGAGGCGGCCAAGTTTCCAACCATTGATTTCGCAGTGAATACGGATAAGGCTTCCTATAGTAATATTCGTCGCTTTCTTAATATGGGTAGTACGGTACCGCCGGATGCCGTGCGAATTGAAGAAATGCTGAATTATTTTGCCCTGGAGTATGAACAGCCTGAAGCCGGCCAGGATTTTTCTGTCCGTACCAGTTTGTCTGAATGCCCCTGGCGGCCTGCCAATCAGCTCTTCTATGTGAAGCTAAGTGCCCGTAAACTGGACATGGCCCAGGTACCGCCCAGCAACCTGGTATTTTTGATTGATGTATCCGGTTCTATGGACATGCCCAACCGTCTGCCTCTTCTCAAAACCGCCTTTAAACTGATGGTGAATAATCTTCGCCCGATTGATACGATTTCCATTGTTGTATATGGAGGAACCGTCGGCGTTTGGCTGCAGCCTACTTCGGGTGTTGAAAAAGAAAAGATCAATAAGTCCATTGAAGAATTATCTCCAGGTGGAAGTACGGCAGGGGAATCAGGTATCCTTGCGGCTTACCGGCTGGCTGAAAGTACGTTCATCCCTAATGGAAATAATAGGGTTGTACTGGCAACCGATGGTGATTTCAATGTAGGTCAAACCTCTGAAGAAGCTCTGGAACGCATGATTGTTCAACAACGACAAAAAGGAATTTATCTCACCTGCCTGGGAGTTGGCATGGGAAATTATAAGGACTCCAAACTGGAAGTGCTGGCCAAAAAGGGGAATGGAAACTTTGCCTACCTGGATAATGAAAAAGAAGCTGAGAAAGTCCTGGTAAAGGAACTTACCCAAACCATGTATTCTGTGGCGGATGACGCTTTATTGCATGTGAGTTTTCATCCCACCAATGTGAAGAACTATCGCCTGATCGGGTTTGATAATAAATTCAGTGCCTTATCTGCTGAAGGCGATGGTTTACTGGAAGGGGGAGAAGTTGGATCAGGTCATACGCTGATGGCCATTTTTGAATTAACACCTACCGAAAAATATGATTCCAGTGCGGCCCTGGCAAAAATCGAATTGAGTTATAAACACCCGAATGACAGTCTCCGCCAAAAGCTGATCCGCGAAATCAAGGATAGCCGGATTCAGTCTTTTCAAACCCTACCATACACTTATCGTATGGCTGCAGGTATTACACTCTTTGGATCTGTATTAAAAGAGTCCAGGTTTGTAAAGCCGGCTAATTTGCAGGATGTACTTACAATTATCAATCCTATCTCCAATCAGAACGACCTTGTTCAACAGGAACTAATCGCGCTGGTGGAGAAAGCGAAAAAGATTTACTATAAAGGAAAGGCTTCCAAGCTCAAGCCCAATTTGTTTTGGTGAGTTGTTGGCTGAACAAAGTACATATCAATTTCTCCAATGTTTTTTGCTGTTATTTTTCCCCTGTAGGTACAAGGGTAATCGTTTTTAATAAGCTCATAAATATTTTCGGATACATTGACCTGGCCGGGCTCTCCATTACTTTCCATTCTGCTGGCAATGTTTACTGTGCTACCCCATATGTCATAGGCGTATTTTGTTTTACCAACAACGCCTGCCACAACCGGACCCACATGGATGCCTACCCGAAGTTCCCATGGTGCCATATTCTTCTTAGCTCTTTGCTGGTTCCAGCTTTCCATATATTGGATGATTTCAAAAGCAGCAGCTACAATTTTTTTGACATGATCAGGATCCGGACTAGGAATTCCTCCGGCACACATGTAAGAATCACCAATGGTTTTTATTTTCTCCAGCCGGTATTTTGTAATGATATCATCAAATGCCATAAAACATTCGTTGAGTTCGGCAAGTAACTCCTGCGGAGAAAGCACGTCCGCCATTTTGGTAAAACTTTTGAAATCGGTAAATAGAACTGAAACCTGCTCAAAATATTTGGGAGTTGCTACGCCCTCTGTTTTTAATTCATTTGCTACTTCGGCAGGAAGGATATTCAGAAGCAATTTTTCAATTTCTTCATTTTTTTTATCGAGAATAGCATTCGTGCGGGCTTTCATCCTATAGTT
>JALOMU010000024.1 GCA_025455285.1 Flavihumibacter sp. | reverse complement strand
CAGAATACCCAAATCCTGCGGATGTACACCTTCCACGACAAATGAAAGCACACTTGTTTTTTCAGGTGCTTTTCCGATTATTCGCAAACCTTTAATCTGTTCCAATGCATCCGTAGCATATACAAGCAAACCCTGCTCATACTGATGGATTTTTTCCTTGCCGATCCCGTTTACAAAATCCAGGGCAAATTTTAACGCCACTGTATCAGCTATGTTTGGTGTACCTGCTTCGTATTTGTAGGGTAATTCGTTGTAGGTTGTTTTGTCGAAGGACACTTCTTTGATCATCTCTCCTCCCCCATGAAATACCGGCATGGCTTCCAGCAGGGCTTTTTTTCCATAAAGTGCGCCGGAACCGGTTGGACCATACACTTTATGTCCGGAGAATACAAAGAAATCGCAATCGATATCCTGCACATCAATCGGCAGATGAACAGCCGATTGGGATCCATCCACCAATACTTTAGCGCCTATTGCATGTGCCTGCGTTACTATATAGTTCACCGGATTGATGGTTCCCAATGAATTGGATGCATGAACAATGGCCACCAGTTTTGTTTTCTCCGTGAGTAAGCGCTGAAAGGCTTCCATATCCAGGGTTCCATCTTCCAACACCGGAATCGGAACCACTTTAGCGCCCTTCTCTTCCGCAATGATCTGCCAGGGAACTATGTTGCTGTGGTGCTCCATGCCGGAAACAAGGATTTCATCACCGGTTCCTACAAACTTACGTGCCCAGGTATAAGCAACCAGGTTGATCGCCTCAGTAGCACCCCTGGTGAAGATGATCTCTTCCCGGTGGGCAGCTCCGATAAATTCTTTCACTGCATCCCGGCTTGCTTCAAATGCAGCTGTAGCTTCCTCGGCGAGGCTGTGAATACCTCTGTGGATATTCGCATTGTATTCTGAATAGTAACGCGTTAACCCTTCAATCACTGCAAGCGGTTTCTGGGTGGTAGCTGCATTATCCAGGTAGACCAATGGTTTTCCTTTTACCATTCGTTTAAGAATTGGAAATTCCTCTCGAATGGAGTCCACATCAAATAACAGTTCAGATCGGGTAAGCGTTTCCATATTAAGTTCCTAAACGTTCAGAAATAAGTTGGTCTACATAAGTACGAAGAGCATCGTGACGGATCTGGTCAAGAATATCAATCGCAAAAGCATGCAGAAGCAACGATTTCGCACTTGCTTCTGTTACACCGCGGGAACGGAGATAAAAAAGTCCTTCTTCATCGAGCCTTCCAACCGTACAACCATGCGAACATTTCACATCGTCTGCAAAAATTTCCAGCTGCGGTTTGGTGTAAACGTTAGCAGTATCTGACAGAAGAATATTCTTATTCGACTGGAAGGCATTGATTTTCTGCGCATCCTGCTGAACAAAGATCTTACCATTGAATACGCCGGTAGAAGAACCGTCGAGTATTCCTTTGTAGTATTCATTACTCAGGCAATGAGGTTTGGCATTGTCTACGATGGTATGGTTATCTACGTGACAGGAACCGGAAGTGAAATACAAACCAAACATGTTGGAATCACAATGTTCTGCTTCCATCACCATGTTCAGGTTATTCCGCACCATCGCACCATTCAGTGAAATGGTAACTGCATGTACATAACTCTTACCTACCTGCCGGAAATGCGTGGTACTTACCAGGCTGGAACGATTGCTATCATTCTGAACCTTGTAATATTCTACGCGGGCATCCTGCTCCACAACAACTTCCATTACCTGGTTGGTAAAATGATCTGCTACCCCAATGCTGCCATAAGTTTCAACCATTACCACACCTGCGTTGGCCGCAACATGTACCAGTGTTCTCGGTTGTGCAAATACGTTACCAGCGCGACCATCGGTAATATTATAAATATATACCGGATGCTCAATTTCAGTGGAACGATTCACGCCAATAAATACAGCTCCCACCAGGAAAGATGCATTCAATGCATTGATTCCATCCTTCATGTACTTACCACTATGCCCAAGGTGTTTACTTACAACCTGCGCATACTCACCCTTTGCTGCTTCTTCCAGTGGCAATACAACCAATCCTGCTGACCGAACCGTAGAAACTGCTGGATTGTATACTCCATTGATGAATACCAGTTCGTTTGCCGTTTCATATTCAGGCAAACGAAAAGTCTGCCAGGTAGCATCCGTATTGGAAAGGTCAACGCCTAATTGGTAAGATTGATTAAACAGCTGACTGATCCGGGTATATTTCCATTCTTCGTGTTTCACGGCAGGTACACCCAACTGGTTAAAAGCTGCCAGTGCTGCGGCGCGCACAGGTTGCAGGGCATCCTGTGTAGCAGCTCCCAGTTCTTGTGCTTTATCTTTAATCGTAGTTATCGTACTCATGCAATATTCATCTCATTTTTAAGAAAACTATAGCCTGTCTCTTCCAGTTCCAGTGCAAGCTCTTTACCACCGGATTTTACAATACGTCCATTGTACAATACATGCACAAAATCAGGCACGATATAATCCAGCAGTCGCTGGTAGTGTGTAATTACCAATGTTGCATTTTCCTTGCTGCGGATGGCATTTACGCCGGCTGCTGCAATGCGGATGGCATCAATATCCAGACCGGAATCCGTTTCATCCAGGATAGCCAGTCTAGGTTCGAGCATCGCCATCTGGAATACTTCGTTACGTTTTTTCTCACCACCGGAGAACCCTTCATTCAGGGAACGGGTAAGCAGGTTTTTATCAATATTTACCAGGCTCATTTTTTCCTTCATGAGCTTCAGGAATTCTGCAGCATCCAGGACTTCCTGGCCACGGTATTTGCGAACTTCATTCACCGCTGTTTTCATGAAGTTGATAGTGCTTAATCCTGGTATTTCTACCGGGTATTGAAAAGCAAGGAACAGTCCTTCTCCAGCTCTGGCTTCCGGAGCAAGCTCCAGCAAATCCTTACCCAGGAAATCCACTGAACCACCGGTTACTTCATAATCTGACCTTCCTGCCAGTACCGAAGCCAGGGTACTTTTGCCGGAACCGTTGGGTCCCATGATGGCATGTACTTCACCCGGACGAATGGTAAGATTAATACCTTTAAGAATTTCTTTTCCTTCAATTCCTGCATGTAGATCCTTTATCTGTAACATATTGTGTTATTTCAAATTTGATGATTAGGTTTAACCAACACTTCCTTCGAGGGTGATGGCCAGTAATTTTTGTGCTTCCACTGCAAACTCCATCGGCAACTGATTCATAACTTCCTTCGCGAAGCCATTTACAATCAGGGCCACAGCAGTTTCAGTATCAATACCTCGCTGGTTACAATAGAAGATCTGGTCCTCCCCGATTTTGGAAGTAGTAGCTTCATGTTCAACCTGGGCCGTATTGTTTTTAACCTCTATATAAGGGAAAGTATGGGCACCACAGCGATCTCCCAACAACAGTGAATCACACTGCGAGAAGTTCCTGGCATTGGTAGCATTTTTAGCCACGCTTACCAATCCGCGGTAACTATTATGGCTAACTCCTGCGGATATACCTTTGGATACGATCCGGCTGCGGGTATTTTTTCCCAGGTGGATCATCTTTGTACCGGTATCAGCCTGTTGGTGGTGGTTGGTTACCGCCACACTGTAAAACTCACCCACGGAATGATCTCCTTTCAGAATACAGCTGGGATATTTCCAGGTTACTGCTGATCCGGTCTCTACCTGCGTCCAGGAAATTTTGGAATGCACCCCGGCACAGATACCGCGTTTGGTTACAAAATTGTAAATCCCACCCTTTCCTTCTTTATCACCGGGATACCAGTTTTGCACAGTTGAATATTTAATCTCGGCATGATCCATCGCAATTAATTCCACCACTGCCGCGTGCAACTGATTCTCATCGCGCATGGGTGCTGTACAACCTTCCAGGTAGGAAACATAACTGCCTTCTTCCGCAACAATCAGGGTGCGTTCAAACTGACCGGTATTCTGGGCGTTGATCCGGAAATAAGTAGACAATTCCATCGGGCAACGCACTCCTTTGGGTATGTAACAGAAAGAACCATCCGTAAATACTGCTGAGTTCAGGGCAGAATAGAAGTTATCCGTCATGGGCACTACCGAGCCGATGTATTTTTTAATCAGTTCAGGGTGCTCCTGGATGGCTTCACTCATGGAACAGAAAATAATTCCCAGTTCTCCCAATTGCTCCCGGAAGGTGGTAGCCACTGAAACGGAGTCAATTACCGCATCCACAGCAACTCCACTGAGGCGCTTCTGCTCATCCAGGGAGATACCCAGTTTTTCGAAAGTCCGGCGTAATTCCGGGTCAATCTCATCCAGGCTGTTTAATTTTTTGGTCTGCTTGGGGGCAGAATAATAGATAATATTTTGAAAATCAACGGGTGGATACTTGATATTCGCCCACTCCGGTACCTCCATTTTTAACCAGTGCCGATAGGCTTTCAAGCGCCATTCCAGCATCCACTCGGGCTCATTTTTCTTTCCGGAAATAAACCGGATGATGTCTTCATTCAGCCCTTTCGGTGCCTGGTCGGCTTCGAAATCGCTGGTGAATCCATACTTGTAATCACTGGTAATCTGTTGTTCAATAGTGCTTAATCCGTCGTTCATACTGCAAAATCTATTCAGTTGCTAAAATTGGCCACAAAGGTAAGATCTATTTATACAAAAGAGTATAAATAGTCCGAAAAACTATAACAGCGGTGGATTTGAAATGTTTACAGGTACCTGAAAACCCTTAGGAAAAAGATCGTAAAAACTGGAAAATGTATTAAAATCGGAGCTTTCACACCATCGGGAGGGAAGCCGGCGTTAATTTGTGTATCTCTTACTTAAATGAAACGTTACCCGGTTACCTTGCCTGTATTGATTGGTTCCATCCTTATAATGGCAGCCGGACTGTTCTTTTTTCTCAGAAATTACAATCGCCACCAGCAGGTAAATAGGGAAATAGGCCTCATAAGAGCCGAAAACCGGGAACTGCGCAGGGAAAATCTGGCTCACTTACTAATGCTTTCGCCTAAAGGTGATACGTCCAAACAAATACAAATTGCGGCACTGCGGGTCATTCAGAACAGGGCTTCCAACCAATTGGAGAATGACCGCAGATTGACCAATCTGGAAAAAATTGACCAGACCTATATCTTAATCAACCGGTTTGGTGTAGCGATGCTAGTCTGCTCGGTACTCTTCCTGATTGGCTTTAATATCCTGCAATTCAAGAGGCGGTACAACCTAAGCAAGCTGCAGGAGCAGGATCAGCAGACCATGCAACTACTGAGGGAAACCATCCGGGAAAAAAGCCTGGTTCAGGAAGACCTGATCCGCGAAAAAGACCGGCTGAATTTTGTACTGGAAGGAACCAATGCCGCCACCTGGGAATGGAATATTCAAACCGGACAGCTATCCTATAATGAAACCTGGGCAACCCTGATTGGTTATACCCTGGATGAGATCCAGCCCATAGATCAGTCAACCCTGTCCCGGTTTGCCCATCCGGAAGACCTGGAAGAGACAAATAAAAAAGTAAGTGAATGCCTGCGGGATCATACCCAGTTTTATGAAGCCACCTACCGGATGAGGCATAAAGATGGCCATTGGGTCTGGATCCTGGATCGGGGGAAAGTTGTAAAGTCCTGTGAAGATGGGGAGCCGTTATTGATGTTTGGCACCCATGTAGACATTACCCATCTGAAAGAAACCAATGAAGAACTTACCCGCTTTGCATCGGTAGCTTCTCATGAAATGCGGGAGCCACTCCGAATGATCAGCAGTTTCATGCGCCTGCTGGAAAAAAACTACAGCGAGCAACTGGATAAAAAAGCCAGTCAATACATTCATTATGCAATAGATGGTGCAGAGCGTATGTCGGCAATGATCCAGGAGTTACTGGCTTTTGCACATGCAGGTGGTGTTAAGGGTGGAGAAAAAGAATGGATTGATTGCAACAATTTATTACAGGATATAAAACAATTGCTGAACGGTCAACTGGAAGAACAAGAGGCCGAGCTTCAAATAGGCTTGCTTCCTACCATTCAGGCCAGAAAAACACCACTGAAACTCGTGTTTCAAAATCTGATTGGAAACGCGCTGAAATACCAGGTTCCGGGTAACCGCCCCATTATCGAAATCAATGCAACAGATGCACAAACGCACTGGCAGTTTTCGGTGAAGGATAACGGTATTGGTATTGCCCCGGAAAACAGGGAGGCCGTATTTCAATTATTTAAACGACTTCATACCAAACATGAATACAGTGGTTCAGGAATGGGGCTGGCTACCTGTAAACGCATCATCGAACAACACGGTGGGAAAATCTGGGTAGACAGCAATGAAGGAACCGGAACAATACTTAGATTCACTATCCGCAAAACCGCCTGAATCCCAAATCTCCCCTCCTGATTTTCCGAATCAGGGCTTAGCAAGAATAAGTTTCGTTTCAGACAATGCATAACTTGCATCCAGCAATTCCAGTAACTGTGTCCATTGCGTCGGTTTTAAATGACGCAGGTTATACTTTTTCGTAATGCTCAGATGCACCTGGTTATTTTCTATCGTACCAGCTGTAACCAGACTACCCGCCTCATTTTCCACTACTTTGGAAAGATTCTCCAATCCTTTAACAACATATCCCTCCGGAATGGCCATCACTATTTTCCAGTGGTATTTAGCAGGAAAACCGATATCAACCGGCAACTGACGATTGCGCTCTTTTTTCTCCACTTTTTGCTGCTGCCCCATTAATGCCGGAAGAGAAATCACAAGATCTTCTCCTGCATGTGCAGTCATTTCCGAAAGTTCAAACTCCTCCACATAACGAATACCCGGTTTTTTCAGATTGCGGCCATCGTTTACAATCCGAAAGGATTTATAATCATTCACTTTGTGACCATATAAACTCTCCGCCAATTCCTTCATGAAATCCGGCTTTTCTTTTTTCCATTTGGTCTTAGCCTCCTGGAATTTTTCAATCATTTTTTCCTGCTCGGTTGCGCTTAATACATCCCAGGGACCATCACCCCCGTAGTTGCGATAGTCCTGTTCCATATAAGGCGTAAGCGCCAGCAACTCATCAATAGCACGCAATTTTACAAGTCCCGCTGCTTCAGCTTCTTTTTTTATCACGAAGCCGGATTTGTCTTCGTTTAAAGCAACTGCCAGTAAAATTTTATAGGTATTTACAGAAGTGTCTGCTATAGGCAGATCGATATTATCCATTTTCAAATCTGACTCCTTGCTGCTGAACTGAACGGCCCGATTACCTGCCAGGTATGCTGGCATTTCATCCGGATTAAGGTGGTCATCTGGATTTACATAATAGGTATCCTTGTATTTTACTACCCAGGCCAATTCCTGGTTGAAGGATATTTTATCAATAGCTGTTCTGCTGTTAACGGTTGTTGCAATAAGCTGGTGCTCGATACCCCGCCTGGTTAGCAAAGAAGAAAAAACTTTGGCAAATCCATAATCATTCCAGCTATTATACATGGTAAGGGAACGGATGGAGTAATAGGCTTTATTCACATAATCCTTTTCAGATCCATCATAGGCGCCTCTCTTTCGTAACAATCGGTACAGTTCATCCACGGTTGATTTAAGAGGTGCCGGCAATCCGCGCGTATACTCACCCGACTCCTGAATTTTTGCAGGAGCAAACCACATCTGCCTGGCTTTTTCTGCAAAATCTTCCTGTGTGATATCCGTTTTGGATGAAGCGTCATCCGGAATCCAGATAAAATTCTTACCTGTATTGCGGGCATAAATCACCTGGAATTTAAGAGAGGGCATTTCCAGGTATTCATTGACGAATCGGGTATCTGTTCTTTTATCACGCGACTGATCCACCCATTTATATATTTTTCTTCCTGATTCCTGGCTTACGGAAAAATCCGGAGCACCTTTCAGGTTCTTATAGCCTAAATAATAATTCTGATCCTGTGTAATGATTTCCAATGCCTGCCTAGCAACCGGCAACTCCCTGTTACAGAGATAATAAACCGGATCAAACTCTTTGTAGTTAGGATTATGACTGAACGACCGGGTATTCAAATGACGGAAGGCATATTCTATAATATCCCCTTCCTGCAAATCAGGAACAGCAATCTTATAATAATCCGGGCGATAGCTTGAACTAAACCGTTCATCTGTATATCCCCTGAATATTCCCGGCGTACTGGTTGGGTCTGCTAATTCAATGGCTTCTGATAAATCAAGGGCCTGAACAGTACCATCGCTCTTGATTACTCTCGCTTCAAATGCATCCGAATCCATAAACAACCTGAAATACAGAATGGCATATTGTTCTACAGCAAACTTATCGCGCAACAGAATTTTACGTCGCTCTGTTTCCTCTACCAGCATACGGGTATCATTTCTTGCATTGGCAAGGTAGATGGAAGACCCCATGGTTGGAAGAGCAAAGAGGGCACCCCAGAGATTCCTGCCAATTCGCTTACCCACGCTCAATCCTTTTTTATCAAAATCAAAGCTGGTTTTCTGGCATAGAATTACACCACTTTCATCCGGCCATTGACTGGATGTATTTTCTTTAAAATCGGTATCGGTATCAAGAAGCAATGGATTTGCTTTTGCATTTTTCTTTAGGAGTTCAAGTTCTTTAGTTCCGATTCGTTGTTGGGCAAAAGCGCTGCCGGCAGTTCCTGTAATCAAAAGGAAGGCTGCCATCAAGATGGTTGTTCTCATGAAAGGTTTCTTAAAAATCATTAAAGCTGGAGACTAATCGTGGTACGGTTAAAATCACGGATTTTCTGAAGGAAGGCTTTCCATTCAGTAAACTGTGCAGGTTGAATAACCGGTGCCTCTAATTTCATCTGTTTGGTGAGTATGAGTTGATTTTTTTCCTGCTGGTAAACTGCCTTCATACTGTTTCCTGAAAAACTGGTTTCGAAAACAGGCGGCAGGGATTTCACCTTTGCCGATGCAGGCAGTTCGAGCCGGATGGTATCTGTCGCATACAGCACATGATCCAGGTCAATAGGTGTTTTTCTTTTTTCATCCGGCAAAAAACTGGCAAAACTGGCCGGGTAAAAGTCAATGCTTGTATAACAGTCTTTGTCTACTATGGTCACGCGGTTGGCTATCTCTACATCTCCCTCCAGTACCAATGGAATATCCCGATTGTTGAAATCAGAGGTCTTTACATTGGTCACATCTGCACCACTGTTATTGAGTTCAATCAACGTAGCTATAAACTCTTTTCTTTTATTGGAAGGAATGGCATTATAGATATAGTGAAAGAAGTTTTTCGCCTCACCGGTAAATGTCAGCTTAACATGGCCGGTTATTTTATTACCGGTAAGTTTCAGGCTGGCCGCGGTTGCCATTGTATTATCCTCCGGTTTTGCCTGGGGAACCATTTCAATCTTGTACTGATCTCCATGCTCAACCAACACTGATTTACCCTGGATGCGATATGCATTTACACCCAGCGGCGCATACTTTTCCGTACCATCCAGGAAATAGGTTTTACCGCCATGATACAATACAGAAATCGCATGGTTGTCTACACAAAGTGAAAGCACTTCTTTTCTGTCGTAGGGGATCTCACGGGTACCGATCCACGCAAAATGAGCATCAAAACCGGCGAGCTTCAGCATTTCAGTCAGCAGGTTAGCCATGCCTTTACAGTCGCCGTATTTGTTTTTGAAAACATCCTGAACCGTATGGGGAATAAACCCTGAATAACCTTCTTCAAATGCGATGTATTTTATATTATCCTGTACCCAGTAATATAAAGCCCTGATTTTTTCTTCGTCTGATTTTTTACCCTGTATTTCTTTATCTACGATCGTTTTAATGGAGGCAGTTTCATTTTTTGCCTTTTTATAGAGCAGGTTATACCATCCATACATGTCGTCCATCGTATTAAAGAC
>JALOMU010000448.1 GCA_025455285.1 Flavihumibacter sp. | reverse complement strand
GGTGATCCTGTATATTTAGGAAGGGGTTTGTACATTGGGAATTCAACTCTTATTTATAACACTGAATTTATAGGAGATTTTTGCTCTATTTCTTCCGGAGTTAAAATTGGTCTTATAACACATCCCAAACACATGCTATCAACAAGCCCTCTTTTTTATTCTCCGGATAGAGGAGTTGTTTCAGAAATGAACAGTCATTACTTGCAGGAAAAAAAAGTTGAAATCGGGCATGATGTGTTGATATCTGCAAATGTGCTAATTCTGGAAGGGGTTAAAATTGGAACAGGGGCAATAATAGCTGCTGGGGCTGTTGTGGTTAACGATGTTGAACCATATACGATCGTCAGGGGCGTACCTGCCAGCCCAATAGGCAAGCGTTTTTCAGATGATGTAATTCAACAATTACTCGAAAGCAAATGGTGGGAACTGGATATTCAGCAAATACTTCAGTTGCCCTATTTATCTGACGCATCGAAAATAAAATCTATCAGGTAATCCGGATGCTTGTATCTGTTATCATTCCCTGTTACAATGTTGCTGGTTTCATTGACGAATGCCTCGAGTCTGTTTATGGCCAGGAACATAAGCCGCTGGAGGTGATTTGTGTAAATAACAATTCAACCGATGAAACCCTCAGTCAGTTACAAAAATTAAAACTATCCCACTATCCTGATCTGCTGATTCTTGAAGAGTCAAAAAAAGGAGCAAATGCTGCCAGGAATTTCGGACTGAATCACGCAACTGGTGAATGGATACAGTTTCTGGACGCTGATGACTTGCTCCTGCCAGCCAAAATCAGTACACAAGTTACAACGATTAAAAAGAATGGTTTTTCCGGTTTTATCGCTGCAAGCGCAACACGGCTTAAGATCAATGGAGAAAAATTTACCTATGAACTTCAGGAGGATGATCCTTATCTCGCCGCCTTCATAGGAAAAGCCGGAACTACCTGCTCCAATCTCTGGAATAAAAAATGGTTAATCAAAGTGAATGGCTGGAATGAATCCATTCAGAGCTCCCAGGAAACTGACCTTATGCTTCGTTTACTGCTAGCCGGTTGCCCTGTTAAGTTTGATACCAATTCCCTTACAATGCTCCGGGATCGTGCAAGTGGTCAGATTTCCCAATCGGATCCGTCCGGAAGATGGAGTCAGCTTATCTTTACCAGGCTTCATTTTCTTAAAAATATTCAGGAGCATTACCCGGTTGTTTACGAAAGGAATCAACAGCAGTTTTGTACGTATCTGATGTCGTCTTTATTAACGCTTGCAACCTACAACCGGCCCCAGGCGCTGGAGTTATATAAACATATGAAATCCGCTTCCTGCAAACCTGCCGCAGGTTTTGGTATCAGCCGCAGTAAGGCGGTATTATTGAAAGTATTGGGTTTTCCTCTTTTCACCAGGTTGAGATAACGTATCCATAAAACAAACATGATCATCTATCTTACGGTCGGCGACCAGCCTTCCGGTGTTTTTAATAGCCAGGTAATCGATTTCGTCAACTTTCTTGCCGCTTCCACTTCTCAAAAAGTGAAACTGGTTGCCTTCATATCCATTCGTGGTTTTTTTTCAAATCGTCGCCAGATTCAAAAAAAATGCCCCAATGCATTCGTTCTTCCTATGCTTCCCAGGATTAAAAACTGGGAAAAAAATAAATACCTGTTTTTTGCCTCTTTGAAATTGCTTGGTTTGAAACCTTCCCTTATCATGGGCAGAAATGTGCTGGCAACATTGATCGCATTGGAAGCAAAGCATAAGGGATTAACCAATAAGGTCCTCTTCGATGGCAGAGGTGCAATCAGTGCAGAATGGAAAGAATACAGGGTTGTAGAGGATGGTTTTCTTGAAGAAAATATTCAGCAATGGGAACGGAAAGCAGTGCTGGAAGCTGACTGGAGAATTGCCGTATCCAATAAATTGGTTGATTTTTGGAATACCAGCTTTCACTACAAACCAGGAAATGAAACCGTAATTCCCTGCACACTGGATCAATCCTATGAAAGGATTGAACTAAGTGATACTCAAGTGCAAGCTGCAAAAGAGAGGATTGGGTTGGCACCTGATAAAATCACCCTTGTTTATAGCGGTTCAACTGCCGGTTGGCAATCCGGTTCCTTACTCCGCTTATTGCTGGAGGAACTATTGGAAAACCAAACGACCCTTCAAGTTCTTTTTTTATCTGAAGAAACAGCCACTATCCAATCCCTGGCTGCTAAATACCCGGGTAGAATTAAGTCGCGCTTACTTCCTCCCAACGAAGTAGCCAGCTTTCTCTGTGGATGTGATTATGGTTTGCTTGTTCGCGAACAGACTATTACGAACCAGGTAGCTGCACCTGTAAAATTTGCAGAATATCTTGCCTGTGGGTTAAAAGTGCTTATTTCACCTAATCTTGGGGACTATAGTGAGCTTGTGGAAAAAGAAGCGCTCGGTTATTTATCAACCGCTCTGCCTCCCCAACTGGAAAAAATGTCACTCACTGATAAAACAAGAATTCAGCAATTTGCGTTACAACACTTCATTAAACAAAACTACCTTCCGGATTACCTGGAAATCATAAAACAAACTACCTAATTTGAGAGTATTAGTTAC
>JALOMU010000023.1 GCA_025455285.1 Flavihumibacter sp. | reverse complement strand
AGCAATTCATTGGGTAGATTTCGACAGTAATAGTCAGAGGATATTCGATGAAGAACTGTAAAACAACGGCTTTTTGGTTGAAATTCAAAGATTAATGGCCCTTTTTTAGCGTTTTTTAGACGAATGGAAACTGTGGGCATCCTACCTTTGCTTGCATGTCTATGAAAAAGAACTTATTTTTCGCGATACTGGTATGTTTGCTGGCAAGCGCCTGTAGCAATGCTCCGCAACCTGCAGATAATGGCCAACAGCTTCCATCAAATAATTTGCCTGCTCCTGCTACCATGCAGGTAAGTACCGTGAATGTTTTTCCGCATGATGCAAGTTCCTATGTTCAGGGATTAGTTGTATATCAGGGACAATTATATGAAGGAACAGGTGGAAAACCGGACTCAAATGAATATGAATCAAGGATTTCGAAAATTGATCTCCCTTCAGGCAAAAGAGGAGCCACTCAACCCTTAAGCAAGGATTATTTCGGTGAAGGGATTACCGTATTCCAGGATAAATTATTTCAAATTACCTGGACAGAAAAAAAAGGCTTTATTTACGACCCGGCCACGCTCAATAAAACAGGCGAGTTCCAGATCAAAACCGAAGGATGGGGACTCACCCACGATAGCACCCACCTGATTTTATCCGATGGCTCCAGCAATCTGTATTTTCTTGATCCAACGGATTTTAAAACTGCCCGCATACTGAGTGTTACCGATCAATACGGACCAGTTAATAACCTGAATGAACTGGAATTTATTAACGGTTATATCTATGCGAATAAATGGCAAACCAATCAAATCCTGAAAATAGATCCTTCCAACGGACAGGTAGTAGCCCGTGCTGACTTATCCAGCATGCTGGATTCCATGAAACAACAGTACTTCCCAAACACCGATTACAATAATGGAGATGCTGTACTGAATGGAATTGCCTATGACCCTGCATCCGGGAAAATCTATATTACCGGTAAACTCTGGCCGGTTCTCCTGGAAGTCCGGTTCAACTAACTTTTTTGATAACATAAATAAGCGAACTCGCTTTCTCAAGATCCCCCATGGCAGCAAGATTGGATTTCAATCCCTGCCAAAAGGCCGCAACCAGATTGGATTTACCCTTGCGGTAGGTTTCACTCAGCATACTTACATAAAAACTATCAAACCACATAGGCAGAATATGCGACACCCTGAAATGGTGTTTTCCCATTAGTGTACGCATAGCTTTGGGAGAAAAATGATACAGATGTCTCGGTACGTCATAAGCTGCCCAATATTGCTGATAATGATGGGCATCACCGGATGTATAATTGGGCACTGCAATAAGTAAAACTCCATCCTGCTTCAATAAACCATGAAACTGATCGAGATATTCATGTAATGCGTGAACATGCTCCAACACATGCCAAAGTGTGATAACATCAAAATTTTCAACAGGTAGTTGAAACAGTGTATCCGGCTCCTGAAGTAATAAACCTGTTTTAGATTGCGCCAGTATTCTTGCATCCGCATCCGGTTCAAGACCAGTTACATTCCAGCCGGTAGCTTTCATTTCCATAAGAAAAGCACCAGTACCTGCCCCTACATCCAACAACCGCCCGGATTTTTTTGTACTCTCCTTTTCTACAAGGGAACGTTTACCCCTTAAAGTAAAACGTCTAACGAGATGGTATAACCGATTTATAAATCCTTTATTGGTATCACTATGCGATATATAATTTTCAGATTTATAAAAAGGTGCGATAGCCGCCTGGTCAGGAATATCCTGCGTAAAGCGAAAACTGCACTGTTCGCATTCCCATATAGCAAATGCCTTTTTGGATACCGAGAAGTCCTGAAGTTCAAGTACCGGGTGAATGGTACCTGCAGCACAAACCGGGCAAGCAGTAATATGAATCGATCCCATACTAGTTATTAATGGTTCTGCTGGTGGAAGGCATTTGGTAGGCCGGCACCTTTTGCTGGCTTCCCCCACTTTGTTGACCAGCGTCTTGCATAAAGTAATGGTAGCCGATGGCGATCAAAGCCAGCGCTGCAATAATTAATGCATAGATCCACCAGGAGCCCCGTTCAACGAAAACTGCCTCGGAAGACCGTTCAGTAAGATCAGATACCAAAACTTCACGGTCTCCAACCAGGATTGCATGCTCCGTGTGTTCGTGTATGATCCGGTTAGCCGGAACCGGATCTGGAAGATCAAAAGAAGGCTTCTCTGTTTCGAATAATATTTCACCTTTTTCATCTGAAACAAAACTTCCCAGTCCGGGCCATTCTGCAGTTTCGTTATTCCTTATTTTGGCCCGTAAGGCATAAGCAAATTCGTTATACCATTTTACGGCCTCAAAATCCGGGATACCCAGGTGATTAGACAAATATCCAAACAGGTCTTTATCAGGTGCGTCAAAATACTGATCAAACCGGAATCTGTACAGAGGCGGTAGAATCCTGGCATTCACAAAATCTGTTCTTGCCGGTACCCGCTCCATATGCAGCGTGCCCAAACCAGGAATGCTGATTCTTTTTTGTTGTAATAAATAGTTGGTTAATACATCCAGTCGTTCCATACAGGTTCCAATCGGACAAAAAACCGAATTTTACCTGACCCGTCAAAAAATACTTATCAGATTAGCGGTTCAATCTCAAAATAACACCCCCAAGCACGTTAAAACCATAGACCTGGTATTGATTCCAGCGCTCATACCGATTGTTCAGGATATTATTCATTTGTAACCATAGATCAATGGATTTAGTCACCTTGAATTCCAAGCCGGAACTGAGGTCAAATGCCTTATCTCCTTTAAATGCCAATCCGGATTGATTCCGGTAAGCAGGACCATCCCAACCAATGAAATCTGTTTTGAAATAAAGATCATCAACAATTTTCCAACGAAGGCTTGCATTTACTTCAAGTGGGAAAAGTCCCCATGCTTTTTCCTGTCCTTCCACATCTACGAAATTATTGTATGTAACTCCTGAGGTAAAGGTGAACTTCTCTCCTTTATGATACCCTATTTCACCATGCACTGTTACAACATCCATTTCGGGAGCATACACCGTTAAAAAGGTTTTGCCATCCCTCAGGTCATTTACAAAAAGGTTTACATTTCGCTGTTTCTGTACACCCAATTTGGCGTTATAGGAAAAATGTTGCGCCAGCACCCCTTTGATTCCACCATATAGTTCTACTACCCTGGTGTTTAGCAATTGATCGGGCTGTGCAATCCAGGGATTGATGGTCGAAAATCGCTGCATACTTCCTTTATTGAAATATCCGATATAACCTGCATGGAAGGTAAACTGCTTATCGTTGGTGGTGAAGTCTGCCAGGATATTGGGAAGCATGTGAAACACCTTATTATCCCAGGATGGAAGGATGCCTGTTTGAATAGATACATTTGGTGTTTTCAACAAAAGGGAAGGTGCCAGTTGAAACAGGTTGTTTTTAATGCTTGATTTTCCATCTGCTTTATAATTTGTCAGATCGCCGGTAAACGACAGGTTAATTCCAAAACTTTTTCCGAATGTTTTCTGAACCGGCAACTTAAATACGAAATTCTGTTCCCTGGCACTGCTGTCGGCATTCTTGTGACGGAAGGATACAACCCTTACGGTTGGCTGATAACTCAATCCAAATTCAGTAGGATCGGTATTGCGTAGCGTAACCTCACCGTCCAGTGTCTGAAACTGCTGCCGTAACTCGCGCTTGGTGAAATCCAGCGTAGTTGGCCGGTAGCCATATAGAAAATAATCTTCGCCCTTGAAACCAACCATTGCTGAAACCTGGTGATTTTTATTCAGCATTTGGCCGGCTCTGGCCCTGGCTTCCGCCATGTTATGCTTTTGAAAATCAAGCTTTCCTTTACTGGCAAATACTTCTCCATACAAATTCAGGTACGATGTTTTGCCTTCACCAAAACTAAATCCGGCCTGTGCATAAGGAATATGATTGTTTCCCACGCCAACTTTTACATACTGGCTATTCTTCCAGGGTACCAACGAATCAATCTGCATAGCAACCGGTTTCAAGGTTCCCGGCTGGTAAGGCAATTTAACCTGCTGAACGGGTATGGAATAACCCAATACCGGTCTGTTGGTATCAAGTGCCGGCTGTGCTGCTGAAAAATTAAGTTTTACGGCATCCCTCAAAACCGGTTTAAAGGTGGAGGTTATCTCAATGGTTTTTCTTTTACTGGTATCCTGTGCCATTGCAGATAGTCCCAGGGATATTAACCCTGCTCCCAGCATCAGCGATTTTCCAATTACCTGAATATTGCTCATGGAAATACTTTCTTTAGTTGATTCAATTGTTGGCGGAGATGGTATTCTGTTTGCTTTCCGCTTCGGTTGCCTGCTTAAGTTTTTGTTGTGCCAGTTCCTTTAATTCAGGGATGGAGGCATTCTCTACGATACTCTGATAAGTTGCTTTTGCATTAAAATAATCCTGCTGTTTCATGTAGATATCTCCAAGCAATAAATAAGAACGTGTTACCCATTCTTCATAAGAACCGCTCTTATTGATCACTTCAAATGCTGCTTTTTCCGACTCTTTTAATTTTGACTGCTCAAATAAACACCAGGCGATCTGGTACCTTGCTTCCGCGCTGTAAGCACCTTTGCCTCCCGTCACTGCTGATTTGTAATAAGAAATGGCCAGGTCATAGTTTTTTTCTTCCTGGGCTGCCCTGGCTAGCACCATATTGCTGAGTAGCTTATCATCACCACTCGCGCCTTTTGCTTTCAGCAATTCCTTTGCATTTTCCACTGCCT
Source organism: Flavihumibacter sp. (assembly GCA_025455285.1). Lineage (GTDB taxonomy): Bacteria > Bacteroidota > Bacteroidia > Chitinophagales > Chitinophagaceae > Flavihumibacter. Next base: position 5,145 of record JALOMU010000023.1, on the reverse strand, counting down.
GAGCCCATTGCCCCAATTGAAACTCACTTCGTAACTGTCCGCGCATGGCTTCCAGCTTATTCTCCTCCGTGCTTGCAAAATTCTTTAACTGCGCATACAAGCCGGCTGCTTTTTCATATTGCTTCAAATCAAAGAAATTGATTCTGGCTGCCTGTAACAGTGATTTTTCTCCAAACTTATTGGGTACCCTGCTAGCAACTGCTTCATATGCTGCAGCGGCAGGTGCAAATTCTTTTCTGCTTAGATGAATTTCCCCTTTGTAATAGTTCGCTTCCACTACATATCTTCCCTGGGGATAGTTCTGCAGATAGGCATCAAACCGGCTGATGGCATTGGTGAAATTACCATTGCTTAATTGTATCTCTGCTTCTGCATAGGCCAGTGAATCCTGCTGACTGGTGGAAATATCCCGGCCCATTTTCCTGGCATACCCAATATATTCACTGGTGCGACCTTCTTCAACATAAATGCTTCTAGCATTGTCGAGTGCATCTTCCGCCTCAGTAGAGTTAGGATATTGCTCCAGCAAAGTATTGTACTGCTTCAGCGCCGCTTCATTGTTTCCCAGGTTATAGTGCGCAATACCTGCACGTAAATAGGCTCTTGGCTTGAGTGCTTCACTACGCGTATCTTTCATTACTGCCTGCAGATAAGGAATTGCTTCTTTAAAATCTTCGTTTGCCAGGTAAGATTGGGCAATTTCCATATTTGCATCCGGTATCAAAGAAGAATTGGGATACTTCTGTTGTAGTTGCTGCAACAACCGGATTTTATCGCCAGAATTGGAAATACCGGCGATCATGGCTTTCTGAAAATTCGCATAATCACTCGAGGCCCATCCCAGTTGGATAGCACGATCATAGATAGATGCTGCTTTTTTATAATCGCGCTGCATGTAAACAGCATCTGCTGACCGGATATAAGCATCCTGTTCCACCTGCGATGATCTTGCTGTGGGTGTTTTTATTACCGCATCAAAACTAGCCTGTGCCTGACGGTACAACTCTTTCCGCAGATATGCGTAACCTAAATTATAATTCGCATTGGTACTGCTTACTTCATTATTGGCTACCGGATTTTTGAGGTAATCGGTATAATATTCAATTGCTTCTTCAACTGCACCGGTTCGGTATGCCAGCTCGCCTTTCCAAAACTGGGCCAACGGAAGAATGGCCATATTGTATGGTGCTTTCAACGCTTTGTCGAGCAACAGGTCGGCTTCCTCTAATCGGCTATCATTGATCAGTTCGGTTGCACGTCCGTACAATACGGAAGGATAAAATCGCTTTACCTGCTCCGATGGCTGGCGAATACTTTCCAATAAGGTTAATGCGTCTTTGAAATTGCTGGTGGTGGCCATCACGCCTACCAATACCTCCCGCGCTTCAGCTGCATAAGTGGAATTGGGATAGGTGGTCAAAAACTGCTGCAATTCGTTTAATGCTATATCATGATACCCCAGTTCGTAGGATAACTTACCATAATTGAATTTTGATATCTCCTGCTGCGTTGGATTTGAACTGTTGATGGCGCAGAACAAAAACGCATTCCGCGCATTAGCTTTCTGCCCGGTTTTCAGGTAGGCATCACCAAGTAGATACATCGAGTTTTGTGCCAGCGAATCTTCTTTTCCGGAAAGCTTTTTAAACCCTTCAATCGCCTTAGAATATTGTTTTAACTGGTATTGTGTGTAGGATAACTCATACTGGTCGTAGCGACCCAAAGTATTTCGTTCAGCAAATTTTTCCAGGTAAGGTAAGGCTTTTGCATAGTCGCCTTTTTCAAACCAGCCATGCCCAACCAGCTTTGATAACTCAAGGTCATAATAACCTTTCCCTTTTGACAGTTTTCCGCCGGCATATTCCAGGGCCTTCTCCTTTTCTCCAGTTATATACAAAATACTGGCGATATAATAAGGAACTACATCATTATAGGCCTCCGCATTTTCCACAATCCGGAACGATTCCAGCGCTGTGCGATATTGGCGGTCTCTGAACGCGATAAAGCCATAATAATAATTGGCATCCACGTAATGCTCTGAACTTTTCATCTGGCGCACTGCATCCAGCAGCGGCTTTGCTTTTTCAAACTGCTGAAGGTTGAAATAACTGTAGCCCTGGTGAAATCTCAGGGTTGCCACCTGGCTGTTTTCCAGATTCGTCAGGGAAGTCTTTTCGTAAAAATTTACAGCCTGAAAAAAATCTTTCTGGCGAAAATAATATTCGCCAAGATGAAAACTCATCAGCTCTACCCTGCTTACGTTTTCTTCGAGTTCTACATATTCTGTTGCCTGTTCCAGGGCGCCTTTTTCATTCAGCATCAAACCACATGACAATGTATAAAACCGTAATTCCTGGGAATTAAGTGCATTATTGGTAAGTTCTGGTTCCCGTTGTTGCTGATACAATTCACGAAATATTGGGTAAGCAAGACTATATTGTCCCTGCTGATAATATTCCTTGGCTTGTTTATATCCATTCCGGGGATCAGTGAAAAATCCAGTTTGTTGTGCCTGTCCAAATTGAAGAAGGGAACAGCACAGGATCGTTGCGACGAAGTTTCTCACTTGTTGTTGATTTTATTTTCAAAGGCCACTTGAAACCGGGTAAAGTTTTCAAATATTTTAATCCTGACCAAATAACGTTCCAAACAACTGTGGATAATTGAAATCATTAACAATTCTTTCTGTCGAGTGCCTATTTTTGGCAAAAAATCCAGAATGAAAAAACTACTTTCCACCAGCTACCAGGAATGGGCATTTGATACTATGAGCTTTTTGATGCGAATTACTTTCGGAGGTTTAATGCTGGTTGATCATGGTTTTCAGAAATTAACAAAATACCCGAGTCTGCAAAACAAATTCAGCGATCCTTTTCATATCGGATCCGACTGGTCGCTGATCCTGGTCATCTTTGCGGAAGTGTTTTGCAGCCTGCTGATCATGGCGGGATTATTTACCCGGCTGGCAGCTATCCCGCTTGTACTTGCTATGGGCGTGGCATTCTTTATTTCGCATAACCATGATATTAAGGAAGGCGAAAAAGCTGCGCTGTTCCTGGCTGGTTTTCTTTCTATCCTGCTGGTTGGCCCTGGAAGAGCCTCCCTTGACCGCATGATGGGAAGGTAAGGAATGTGAGACGTCAGACGTGAGACGTGAGACGAAAGATTAAGGAATTAACATAAGGAATTGTAAAAATGTATATTTCAGAAACCCAGGTACGCGTTCGGTATGCAGAAACCGACCAGATGAATGTAGTGTACCATGGCAATTATGCACAATATTTCGAAGTGGCGCGTGCTGAAAGTATCCGGCAACTTGGATTCAGTTATAAAGACATGGAAGCAATGGGTGTGATCATGCCCATTGTGGAATTACACACCAAATTTCTGCGACCGGCTCATTACGACGACCTGTTAACTGTGCGTACTACCCTTTCGCAGCTGCCAACGGATCACCGGATTGAATTCCAGCAGGAAGTATTCAATGAACATCAGAAATTGCTGACCATTGGAAAAGTAGTGCTTTACTTTATCAAAGCCGATACCAAGGAAAAAACATCCATGCCGGATGCTTTATTCCAGAAACTGGCGCCTTATTTCAATACATCCAAAACGGAATAAAGCGATCGGACAGCAGCAGCGCCAGAACCGGTATAATTGTTTACCAGTATGGCAACGATGTATTTTTTGCCATCTGCAGCAGTATGAAAACCTGTATAGGCACGGGCGCCATTAATGGAACCACTTTTTAGTTTCATACCGTTATAAAGTGGGAAGGAATCGTAAAATTGCCTGTACCAGCTTTGTTTGGTAGACCAGAAAACGGCAGTTGCCAGTGCATTTGCTGTAACGCGGTTTTGTGGAGATAATCCACTTCCATCCATCAGTTGCAGCGCCCCGGGTTCGATGCCTTTCGCTTTCCAGAATCCAACCAGGTACTCTGCTCCGGCTGCTGTTGAGGTTGTTTTCCCTGCCTTGCGGGCCAGTTCTTTTAGCATTGCTTCGCCATAAAGATTAATGCTTTTCCGCATGAACCAATATACCAGTGAGTCCAGCCGGGGCGATGCTGTTCTTGCTAGTGTACCTGTCATTGATGATGCTGCTACCCCGCCTTCATTAGAGAGTTCTATTCCTGCATCCGAAAGCTCTTTTTTAAAAGTGGCAATAAACTGACATATTGGATCCGGCATTGATCCGGATATTGAAAACGCCTGCTCTCCCAAGGGAATCGTGCCTCTTATAACCCCCTGTTTTGAGCCGGGAGCCAGGTAGATATAGGCATTGTCGCCACTTCCCTTTGCGCCGGTTGTTAAAGCTGATCTCAGTTCTACTTCATGCAACGCAGGTTTGGTACGTAAAATCCGAACCGGGTCCCCGATTTTTTGTCCGGCTGCCAATAGCACATCATACTGATTTTCTCTCCAGTTCAGGGAACCTGCTCCCGCTCCGTAATAATTGCCGATATCCTGCCAGATCCATCCATCTGGTATGCGTTCCAAATCCGGCTCCTCTTCACTGAGAATGATATTTCCCGTTATTTTTTTTATGCCTTTTGCTTTCAGTGCTTTTATCCAGGAATCCCAGAATATGTCTTCCCCGGTCGTTGCATATCTCCACGATCCCAGGGAAGGATCTCCACCTCCCCTGATCAGTAGATCTCCATACAAAATCCCCTCCCTGATTTCACCCCGAAACCCCAGCTGCGTTTCAAAACGATAATCGGATCCAAGGGATTCAAGAGAAGCCATCGCCGTTAATACTTTCAGTGTACTGGCTGGCGCCAGTCCCATTTGTTCATTGTATTCGTACACAGGTTTACCGGTTACTCCATCCAAAACAGAAAGCGCCACAGCCGCATGTTTCATACTCGGTTCTTTCAGCAATGCCTGAACTTTTTGAGAAAGCCGGGCAGGCACTGTTTGCGCCAGCATCGAAATACTAATAAATACAGAACCAAGACCACTCCAGATTTGTTTCCAACTCATTCGGCAATTTAGGAAGAATTGCTGCTACCTTTACGCATTGAATCAATTGTATGGAATTACTGAGAGCCAGTATTATCACCATTGGCGACGAATTATTGATCGGTCAGGTTATTGATACCAACAGTGCCTGGATGGCACAGCAGTTAAATCTTGTAGGCAT
>JALOMU010000022.1 GCA_025455285.1 Flavihumibacter sp. | reverse complement strand
AATAGTCATTGCTGAATCTAACTTTTTAAGATTAATAACCGGATCGTTTGTGAAGAAACTTCTGTTGAGCCTATCCTCTGTAATCGCTTTCGTATTACTCATTGAGTCCTGTACCAAAATCCGGACAACCGAGCTCGGTGGTGGATTAATACCCGCTGTTGATAACGTAACGGTTTTTGATACTACGCTGGAGGTGATCAGCTCAGTTTTTGGTCTTCCTGACAGTACCCGCCAGACTCGTGATGCAGATCATCTATTTGGAATTCTGGAAGATCCCTTTTTTGGAACTACCACAGGTGAAATGTATGTTCAACTGCATCCCAATATTTTTGGAACCTATCCATTCGGCAAGTCGCGTGATAGTCTGATTGGGCTGGATTCCGTGGTTTTATCACTTCGCTATAAGTCCATTTACGGGGATACGAATTCCGTGCAGGGATTCAAAATTTATGAAATTGATCAGTCTGCTCCTTTTCGTGATTCCTCTACCGGGTACCTTATCAGCCATCCTTCCTTTCCTGTTTCCAATTTCATAGGTGAGAAAACCAATGTTTCTTACCTGACACTGAATGATAGCTTGCAGTATATCCGCGCAAAGGATACCGTAAAAACAGCTAATGAATTGCGCATTGTATTGCCGAATGAATTCGGCATGCGCCTGATGAATTTTGATACTACCATTTACAAAACAGACTCGGCTTTTAATGCTAATTTTAAAGGATTGGCAATTCTTCCGGATGCGGCCTCTGCCTTTAAAAAAGCCATTGCCTATTTTAACCTCGCGGATCAGGGCGGAACACGTTTAAGTTTTCACTATCGTACCACCCGTAATGGTAAACCGGATACTACGGTAACAGACTTTGTGCTGCGAACCAATTACCGGGCAACTGCCAATATCGTGAGAAAAGATCCATCAGGTACACCATTTGAAAACCAGTTAGCAAATGGCGAAAATAATCAATCCGAGGTGTTTATACAGAGCACACCCGGCTCCTACAGCCTGCTTAAAATCCCTGGCTTACAGGAATTGAATAACCGTTTATTGTATAAAGCTGTTTTGATTGCTGAACAATTGGAAGGCTATGAAGAAGCCAGTTTCCCTACACCCGGCCTCCTTTTCCTGGATGCAGTGGACAGTGCTAATTCAAGGTTTATTACCATACCCAATTCATGGGTTTTCCTGCAGAGTAGCAGTCCGCTTTTTTATGATCCAGGAACTTTTGGAGGTTTTCTAAACAACAAACGATTTGAATTTGATCTCACTGCTTATGTTCAGGGAATTGTAACAAGGAAGGAAAAATCGTTTGCCCTTCGGTTGTATGCGCCATTTACAACCCGGCCTGTAGTGCCTTCCATTGGAACCAACCAGATTCCGGTTACGATCAGTAACAGGCTGGGTTCCGGCCGGACGGTGATTGGGGGTGGTGCGCATCCTACCCAAAAAATGCGCCTCTACCTTGTGTATTCTAAGTTATAAGCATTTGACCTGTATATTTGCTCCGAATTTTTTAAATTATCATTTTACATGCCGTATTTATTTACTTCCGAGAGTGTTTCAGAAGGACATCCGGATAAAGTGGCTGACCAGATTTCAGATGCACTGATAGATAATTTTCTTGCATTTGATCCGCAATCCAAAGTTGCTTGCGAAACGCTGGTAACAACCGGTCAGGTGGTACTGGCAGGTGAGGTAAAAAGTAAAGCCTACCTGGATGTACAGGATATTGCCCGCGGAGTGATTAAAAAAATTGGTTACACCAAAAGTGAGTACATGTTTGAAGCAAACTCCTGCGGTGTGTTATCAGCTATTCATGAACAATCACCCGATATCAACCAGGGGGTTGACAAAAAGAAGAAAGAAGAACAGGGGGCAGGCGATCAGGGAATGATGTTTGGGTATGCTACCAATGAAACAGAGGATTATATGCCCTTGGCCCTGGATATTGCACATAAAATTCTGCAGGAATTGGCTGCCCTTCGTCGCGAGAATAAACAAATCAAATACCTGCGTCCTGATGCAAAGAGCCAGGTTACGCTGGAATATGATGATAACAATAAACCGATCCGTATCGATGCCATTGTTATCTCCACCCAGCACGATGACTTTGATTTGGAAACCAAGATGCTTGCAAAGATCAAGCAGGATATGATTGAAATCCTGATTCCGAGAATCAAATCGAAGTATAAGAAATACGCCAAACTTTTTAACGATAAGATCAAGTACCATATTAATCCAACCGGAAAATTTGTGATTGGTGGTCCGCATGGTGATACTGGCTTAACCGGCCGTAAGATTATCGTAGATACCTATGGTGGTAAAGGTGCACACGGTGGTGGAGCCTTCAGTGGAAAAGATCCTTCCAAAGTGGATCGTTCTGCTGCCTATGCAACCCGTCATATTGCTAAAAATCTGGTGGCAGCGGGATTGTGTGATGAAGTACTGGTGCAGGTTTCTTATGCGATTGGAGTAGCCCAGCCAATGGGATTATATATCAATACCTACGGCACTGCCAAAGTGGAACTGACGGATGGTGAAATTGCGAAGAAGGTATCAGAGCTGTTTGACATGCGTCCTTTCTTCATTGAAAAAAGGCTGAAACTGCGTTCTCCGATTTACAGTGAAACTGCAGCATACGGACATATGGGTCGTAAGCCTGAAATTGTGGAGAAAAGCTTTAAATCCCCGGATGGTAAAGTTGTAAAGAAAAAAGTGGAACTCTTTACCTGGGAAAAACTGGATTATGTTTCCAAAGTGAAAAAAGCCTTCGGACTTAAATAAATCAGCAAGCCACCTTCGGGTGGCTTTTTAATTAACTTTACCGGATGAAATCGTTTCGCACCCAACCTCAACAAAATCGTCCCAAAAAATCATCCCTTATCATAGGCCGTGTTAAGTTGATTGCCGCCATGAAAGAAGGTCGTCAATTGGAACGGATTTACCTGATGAATACGGCCCATGGCCCTGAGATTGAGGAAATCAAAAAACTGGCTACCAACCTGCAGGTGCCCATCAACAAAGTGCCGGTTGAAAAGCTAAACGGTTTTAATATTACGGATCATGAAGGTGTTGTTGGATTGATTGCAAAAATTCAGTACCAGGACCTTCAGGACACCATCAGTTTCATAGTTGAAAAAGGTCAAACACCCCTCTTATTAATACTGGATGGGGTTACAGACATCCGGAATATTGGGGCGATAGCTCGTACCGCCTATTGTTGTGGCGTGCAGGCGATCATTATACCTGATAAAGGTGTGGGAGCGTTGAATGATGACGCTATTCAGACATCTGCAGGTGCTTTGGAAAAAATCACGGTTTGCCGGGTGAACAGTCTGATGAAGGCAGTAGATACGCTGCACCTTAATGGTATCGCAGTATATGCCAGTGAAATGACCGCGGAAAAACTGGTATACGATTGTGATTTTGCAGCGCCGGCGGCTATCATCATGGGTAGTGAAGACAAAGGGATTTTTCCGGCATTAATGAAGATTTCTGATACTCCGTTTCGCATACCCATGTCGGGTGGATTTGAGTCACTGAATGTGTCGGTTGCAACGGGAATGATTCTTTATGAAGCCATGCGACAGCGATCCGGTAAAAATTGAGGAAAAAGAACGAATTTAACGTACCAAACTTGTCTATGTCTAACAACCAGACTTTGCAGCTAGTAGAATGTCCGAGGGATGCCATGCAGGGATGGCCACAGATGATTCCTGCTTTCCAGAAAGTGGCTTACCTGAATGCCTTGTTACATGTTGGATTTCATACCATAGATTTCGGAAGTTTTGTATCACCCAAAGCGATACCACAAATGGCAGATACGCGGGAAGTATTGGAGGCACTGGACCTAAGCGCTTCCCGATCCGGACTGCTGGCAATAGTTGCCAATACCCGCGGAGCACAGGATGCAGTGGATTTTGATACTATTCAGTCGATAGGTTTTCCCTTTTCGGTATCTGAAACTTTTCAGCGCCGTAATACTAACAGTACGATTGAACATTCCTTCGGAACCGTAAGTGAAATACAGGAAATCTGTTTGAAAAAAGGGAAAGAGTTGGTGATTTATCTGTCGATGGGATTTGGAAATCCTTACGGAGATCCCTGGTCGGAGGAACTGGTGCTAGGGTGGGCCGAAAAGATAGCAGCAATAGGTGTTCGAACCATTTCACTGGCTGATACAGTTGGATTGGCTGAGCCAGACCAGATCAAACAATTAACCGGTGCATTACTTGCTGCATTACCGGAAGTGCGGATTGGTGTACATCTGCACGCAAAAGAAGAGAACCGCCTTGCGAAGCTGGAAGCTGCATTCAAAGCGGGGTGCCGGCGATTTGACGGAGCACTCAAAGGAATCGGGGGCTGTCCAATGGCAGGTGATAAACTGGTAGGAAATATGGATACCGAATTTATCATTCAGTTCCTCGAAGCCCAGGGCATCGAAACCGGCATACACAAGGGCGCTTTGCAGAAAGCCAACCTGCTATCCAAAGAAGTTTTTTCCCCGGTGATTTTATGAAATGGATGGCGGATATTGACATCAGGGGGCCTCAAAAAGCAATTGCCTACCAGGATCCGATCTTTCTGATTGGTTCCTGTTTCACAGAACATATTGGCAATAAATTACAGGAACTGAAGTATTCCGTTTGTCAGAATCCGCATGGAATTTTGTTTGATCCTATAAGTGTTTGTCAGAGTTTAGTGAGTTATATTGAAGGAAGACAATACGGGCCTTCAGATTTATTTTTTTTCAATGAACTATGGCAGAGCTGGGCACATCATTCGCGGTTTTCGGGTATGGACCAGGCCGAGGTATTAAAAGAAATTAATGCCTCACAGTTAAGGGCAGCCGAATTTTTGCGCACTGCCAAATGGCTGATTATTACCCTTGGTTCTTCTTATTCGTATCGATTGGTACTGGAAGGGGAGAAGCCGGTCGCCAATTGTCATCGCGCTCCAGCACAATGGTTCCGTAAACATTTATGTACAATTGATGAAACTGTAGCTGCACTGGATAATACCCTTCACCGGCTCTTTCACCTGAACCCTGATCTGCAGGTAATCTTTACTGTTAGTCCGGTTCGTCATTTGAGAGATGGGGTGGTGGAAAACAACCGAAGTAAGGCACGTTTACTGGAAGCGGTACATCACCTGGTAGGAAAATTCAACCGGCTGCATTATTTCCCGGCTTATGAGCTGGTAATTGATGTGTTGCGTGATTATCGTTTTTATGACATTGATTTAGCGCACCCGAATTACCAGGCAACCAGTTATGTGCTGGAGCAGTTTAAAACGCATTTTATAGAGACTGCTGCACAGGAATTGATGGATAAGATACAGCAAATCATACTTGCGCGGCGGCATAAGGCCTTTCAGCCAGAAACGCAGGCCCATCAGCAGTTTCTGGCCAGTTTTGAAACGAAAACTGCATTGTTGGCGGAAACCTATCCTTTTTTGGATCTGTCGGAGGAGCTGGCTTATTTCCGGGTTCGGAAAGATTAATGAATTCGGTCGCCCCTCACTGTTAGTTGCTGCATGATTACGGATTCTGCTTCCAGCCATTCAGCCCAGCGTTTGCGTACTTTTTCCTTGTCGATATAATGTTCTGCGAGTTCAATGAAAAGTTTGTAATGCCCGGCTTCGCTCTCCATAAAGCGACGATAGAATTTGCGAAGGTATTCATCCTGCAAACCTTCGCTCAGCCGTTTGAAACGTTCACAGCTCCGTGCTTCAATCATAGCCATGGTAAGCAGTTGATCGAGAAAGCGATCCTCCGGATGACCGCCTTTTTTCTGAAAGTTCAGCAAGTGATTAACGTATTCATCTTTACGCTGGCGCCCTAATTGTTCGCCTCTTTTCTCCAGTTCCTGTAAGACAAGCCGAAAATGGCCCCATTCTTCGGTAACAATGGGTGCCAGTTCTTTTACCATCAGGGTTTTCTCCGGGTAGCGCTGAATGAGAGAAATGCAGGTAGTGGCAGCTTTTTGTTCGCAATAGGCGTGATCTGAAAGGATATCCGCTATGGAAATGGCGGCGAGGTCAACCCACCTGGGATCCGTAGGTAACTGGAGGCCCAGGATATTTTTTACTTCTGAAGAAACAGGTGCATCCATAATAGGAGCAAAATTCCTATTTCATCAGCATCAAAACAAACAGTATCATGAATAAAATACCCAGATACAATTTTGGCCGGTAAGACGATATGACTGATCTTGTTTTCATATTTATTTGACATGCAAAAAGGCCGCCTGGTTTCATGAAAAGGTGTTAAATAGAAATTAATATTATTTTTAAGCCTCTTAACACTGCGCGCTATGAGGAGATACCTGAGTTTTGCCGCCGCGGCGCTTGCTACTATCGGACTTGTTTATACGCTGGACAGCCGGCAGGTACTGCCTGCTCCATTGGGTAAGCTGTTGAGCCCGCAACATGGCATCTGGCAAAATGCGGAGCCTGCCAACCAGTCTTTTAACCTGAACCTGTCCTTCCCACAGTTATCAGAACCGGTATCTGTTTATATCGATGAGCGATTGGTACCCCATGTGGTTGCGCAAAACGAGCCCGATCTCTATTTTGTGCAGGGATACCTCCATGCCAGGTTTCGCCTCTGGCAAATGGAGTTTCAGACCCATGCTGCAGCTGGCCGTATCAGTGAGATACTGGGGCCAGGTCCGGATAACCGGATCTTAAATTACGACCGGAGCATGCGGCGCCTGGGCATGGTCTATGCTGCAGAGCAATCTGTAAAGGAGGTAGAGAAATCATCGGAATCACTATCCCAATACCAGGCCTACGCTGATGGAGTGAATGCCTATATTGATCAGTTGACAATTTCAGAGCTTCCTATCGAATACAAGTTGCTGGGATATTTCCCGGAAAAATGGTCCTTGTTGAAAACCGCGTTGTTTCTCAAGTATATGAGCTATGATCTGGCAGGTGCTGAATCGGACCTTGAGTTTACCAATGCGAGGGCAACTTTTTCACAAATGGATTATGAGCAACTTTATTATTTCCTGGCTGATTCCCTGAAGCCGGTTATTCCCAATACGGTGTTGAATCCTTATCCAACGGCGCCGGCTATGAATCTGGAACCACCGGCGGATGCAGACTCTCTTTATTTCTCTTTTATGAATGCGGGAGATACAGTAAGCAATGTACCTGAGAATAAGCCGAATCCTGAGAACGGGAGTAATAACTGGGCAGTATCAGGAGCAAAAACAGCTTCTGGCCGACCCATACTTGCCAATGATCCCCATTTGTCATTAAATCTGCCTGCACTTTGGTTTGAAATGCAACTCACCACACCGGAATTCAGTGCGTACGGGGTAACATTCCCCGGCTCCCCCAATGTAATTATTGGATTTAATGAACATATTTCCTTCGGTTTTACCAACGCGGGCAGGGATGTGAAGGATTATTATGAAATCAAATTCAAAGACGGGACCAAATCCGAATACTGGTTTAACGGAGAATGGAAAAAAGCAGATAAGCGGGTAGAAATCATACGGGTAAAAGGCCAGCAGGACTTACTGGATACGGTAAGTTACACCCTGTTTGGACCGGTTATGTATGATGATACCTATCGGGCAGATGACCAGGCGGAACGTTATCTGGCTGTGAGGTGGAAAGCCCACGATCCCAGTAACGATGGCCGTGCCTTTTATGAACTCAATCACGCCAAAAACCTGGAAGATTATAAAGCCGCGATTCAATACCTTACCTGTCCTGGTCAAAACTGCATATTTGCTTCCAAAACCGGTGATATCGCTTTGACGCAACAGGGTGTATTCCCTGCCAAGTGGCGCCGCCAGGGCGATTTCATCATGAAAGGAACTGACAGTTCCTATATGTGGAGGGGCATGATACCTGTGGAGGAAAATCCCCGGATGATCAATCCTGAGCGGTCCTATGTGAGCAGTGCCAATCAACTGGCGGTGGATGGATCTTATCCCTATTATACGGGAACTGAATTCCCTATTTACCGGGGTTATATGATCAACCGGCTGCTGGATTCGATGCAGGGGATTACACCACAGCAGATGATGGAATTACAGATGAACGATTATGATGCAAAGGCGGAATTCGCCAAACCAATCCTGATGCGGACCAATCCGGCCAGTCTGAATGAATCCGCCAGGAAGTATTTTGATCTCTTCCGAAACTGGGATTTCAGGAAAGCTGTAGGGGCTGAAGGCGCCACTGTATTTGAATTCTGGTGGCAGCAGTTACAACGGTCTGTATGGATGGATGAGTTTGAACAGACAGACCTGATGATGCCCTGGCCTTCTGAGTTTACACTGGTGGAAAGCTTGAAACGTGACACTGCGTATTCATTTATTGATAATATTTCTACCAGTCAGAAAGAAAGCCTGGAAGACCTGCTGGCTCAATCGCTGAACCTGGCTTCTGACACATTGGATAAGATAGCTGCAACAACTGGTTTGGCATGGGAGAAAGTAAAAGCTACCCGGGTAAATCATTTGCTCAAAGTAATAACTCCCTTTAACCGCACCAATTTACCTATCGGTGGAGGTAAAGGAGTTATCAATGCTACGGCTGCAGATCATGGACAAAGCTGGCGAATGGTGATTCATATGACAGATGATATTGAAGCCTATGGAATATATCCAGGAGGACAAAGCGGAAATCCAGGCAGCAGGTTCTATGATAGTTTTGTGGACGATTGGGCTGCAGGTAAGCATTACCGTTTGCTTTTCATGAAGCGGGGAACTACCAGTGATCCGCAGATCAAATGGACGATGGAATTCCGAAAAGGATAGATCAAAACAACTTTAACATGAAATTTATCATATCAACGATACTGACAGCGCTGTTGTGCTTTGTTCTCGGACTATATTTACCCTGGTGGAGCATTGCGATAGGTGCTTTTATTGTTGCACTCGCCGTTCACCAGGCAGGATGGAAGGCATTTTTGTCGGGCTTTATCGCCCTCTTTCTCTTATGGTCTGGCCATGCCTGGCTGATCAGCGAAGCCAATGAAGGTTTGCTGGCTAAGAAAATTTCTTTGTTGATACTCAACATAGAAAACCCATTTCTGTTGATCCTGGTAACTGGATTGACAGGAGCCCTGGTAGCGGGGTTGGCAGCAGTAACCGGAAGCCTTGCCCGGAAGATCGTTTAAGTATGCAAAAAATTGGGTTGGTTTTTTTATTGCTCCTGCAGCAGACACTGCTTCATGCCGGAATAGTAAGCGGATATGTAAGGGATGAACAGGGGAAGCCGTTGCCGTATGCATCGGTTTATGTTAAAAATGGACAACAAGGGACTACCTCGGGGGTCAATGGGTTTTTTCAATTGAGTTTGCCGGAAGGCAAAATAACCCTGGTAGCGCAGCACGTTGGGTATGCCCGACAGGAACACGAACTAATTGTTCAGGCTGCAGCCATGCAATTGAATTTTACCCTTGCTCTACAGCAGGCCAGCCTGAAAGAAGTGGTGGTTAAACCGGGGGCGGAAGATCCAGCTTATGAAATTATCAGGAATGCCATTCGAAAAAGAAAAGAACACCTGGAAGAATTAAGTGGCTTTCAATGTATGGTATATACAAAGGAGCAGTTGCAATTACGTGATTATCCCACCAAATTTTTCGGACAAAAAGTTGATTTTGAAGATGGTGATACCAGTAAGCGGAAAATTCTTTATCTGAGCGAAACGGTATCTAAGTATTCTGTGAAGGAAGCGGGACTTGACAAACTGGAAGTATTGTCTACAAGGGTAAGCGGAAACAGTAATTCATTCGGTCTCAGTTTACCGCGCATCATTAACTTTTACCAGAACAGTATCGTGGTTCAGGGCTTGAACCAACGTGGTTTTATCAGTCCGATTGCCAACAATGCCCTGTATTACTACAGGTATCAGTACGAAGGTAGTTTCTGGGAGGAAGGCAGGGAAAT
>JALOMU010000447.1 GCA_025455285.1 Flavihumibacter sp. | reverse complement strand
CATCCGGATCCACAATGGAAATATTGAAGTAAATTCTGTTGAGTCGAAAGGAACAAGTGTAATTATAACGCTACCAATATACAGCGGAGCTTAAACAATTTTAAACGCTATCTAATATTCTTATAATTTTCTTATGATCATCTAAAGAAAGTTTTATGTGAGGCTTACCCGTTTCTAAGAGCCAATTAAGAGCTTTACATAAAATGATGATCATGAAAAACATTTTATTCCCAACTGATTTTACAAACCAATCTCTCAGTGTTTTGGAGCTGTATATAAAAAACAATTCCACCTATAAAAACACCATCGTATTGTTCGCTGCATTTGAAATGCCCGACTCAGAACAGGATGTGATTGGGTTAGACAATAAACCTCACCTCCAGGTTATGAATGAGGAATTCAGGAAAGGATGTAAACGTCTTAAGGAAAAATATGCTGAAAAAATCGGCAACATCTATTACAAATACATGTACGGAAATACGCACAAATTGTTCAAAAACCACCTTGAATTCAATGAGATCGACGAGGTGTTTTTTCCGGAAGCATATACATTAATTCAACCTCATCAGCGTTTCATAAATCCCGGCTCTTTTATCAATGCCGCACCGGTGAAAGTGATCAGAGAAGTTCCTGTTGCACCAATTGCGAAAACAAAACAGGTTGTTTCGCAGAAGAAGGAACTGAGTGCTTCCTATTAATCATTACAACCCGATCACATGCTACTAAAAAACCACATCCCATTTGCCTATATATTCGGGAAAATAAAAACTGAGTTACTGCTCATCACGCTGTATGCTATTGTGATCGCGGTTTTATATGAAAATTATCATATTACGCGGATTTCCATTCCTATTGCAGTGCCTACGATTCTTGGAACAATCATTTCCCTATTACTTGGCTTCAGAAGCAACCAGGCTTATGACAGGTGGTGGGAAGCCAGGCATATCTGGGGAGCAATCGTAAATGATTCCAGAACCCTTGGCAGGCAGGCGATCAGCTTTACCAGTAACCTGTATGAAGATGAGAATATTATCCGCTTCAGGCAGCGACTCATTAACCGCCAGATAGCCTGGAATTATGCCCTTGGTCAATCCCTCCGGAAAAAGTCAGCCTTAAAAGGACTTGAAAAAAGGCTTTCCAAAAAGGACTATGAATATGTAGAAGCTTTTGAGAATGTTCCCACTGCACTGTTAGATCTTCATGCAAGAGATATTAAACTTGCTCTCGACAAGGGCTGGATCAATACCTATCAGCATGTAGAGCTGGACCGTACGCTGAGTCGGTTGTGCGACAGCATGGGAAAATGTGAGCGAATAAAAAACACGGTATTCCCTGTTACTTATAGTTTGTATATCCACTTTGCCTTATTGCTATTTATCGCCCTCCTGCCCTTTGGTGTAATTCAGTATTTCGGGATGTTTGAAGTGCCCCTGGTAGTTGCAATTTCAGCCTCTTTTTTATTGATTGAAAAGATGGCGATTCATCTGCAGGATCCATTTGAGAACAAACCCACCGATACTCCCATGACCAGCATTGCAGCAGGTATTGAGAAAAACCTGAAGCAGATGCTGGCCGAGGAAACACCGGAACAGGAACTCGTTCCTGAAAAGGCGTATTATATGATGTAATTACTTGAGGAATTTGTTATACCAGGCAATATGACGCTTCAACCGGTCGACCTGGTAACTCGGAACTGTAATGCCATGATTTTGTTTTGGATAAATTACCAGTTCAGTTGGAGTGCCAACTGATTTAAAGGCCTGATACATTTGTTCAGCTCCGGCTACCGGAACATTAAAATCGCTCTCGCTTGCCATAAACAGCGTGGGCGTTTTTATTTTATCAACTTTGAAAAACGGATAGGACAATGCCAGCCACTTATCGCGGTTTTTCCAGGGCGCACCTAATTCATATTCATATTGTGCGATATACTGATCACTACCGTATAGGCTCAATTGAAGTGAACTACCTGCACCGCTCACAGCTGCTTTAAAACGGGTATCGGTTGCAATGGTATAGTTGGTAGTGATGCCACCATAACTCCAGCCTCCCAGGCCCATACGAGCAGGATCTGCTACCCCTGCAGCAACCAGGTGATTGGCTACTCCAACCACATCCATCACTTCTTTATTACCCCAATCGCCATAGATAGACCGGATATAGGCAACTCCTCTTCCACTACTGCCCCTGTAATTCACGGCAGCAACTGCATAACCTGCAGCAGCATATACCATACGTGTCATATCAAAATCAAACTCATCCTGTGCTACCGGTCCACCGTGTATAAAAATCACCAACGGCAGTTTTTGACCTGCCTGGTAGGTATGTGGTTTATAAAGGATTCCGGATACCTTGGTACCATCTTTACTGGTTGATTGAAAGCCTTCCACCAGGGGCAATTGAAGCGGCGCCAGGAAGCTATCCTGGTGATGTGTCAACTGACGCAGTTGCCCGGATTCAAAAGCAAACAGTTCTGCAGGAAGCGTTGGCGTACTTCTTAATCCAACCCATGTTTTCTTTGCAGTATTGAGCTCCATTCCATAAAAACTATGATCTCCGCTGGTGATTGTTTCATGTGCTCCTGTGCTGGCATTTACCCGAATC
>JALOMU010000446.1 GCA_025455285.1 Flavihumibacter sp. | reverse complement strand
AATTTGCATGGTAAGATGTTCATTAGCAGGAACCTGGTCTACTTTTTTAAGATCTCTGGGGATAGGCTTTAATATATATGTTCCCTGTTCACCCTGTTGAGTCAGTCGCAACTGATTCTTTTCAAGCAGTAAGGATAATTTTTCCTGAACGCCAGATATCGAAATACGTTTCCTGTTCTCCAGGAACTGCTCCGTTTCGGCTTCATTTTTTTGAGGGGGATCGTACGGCAAAATATGACTCACCTTTTTGCCATCAAACATCCTGCGTAAAAAAGCAGGACTGTAGGTTGAGTAGCCTTCAGCTAAACTCCCGGGGCAATATTTTATTTCAGGCATGCTCATCAACTGATCGGTTTCACTGTTATTGCACCTATTGTATCATATTGCGCAGTTGCTTCCAATAAACCAAAATCATCTGCTTCATCAATTTTTAAGGTCCGGCATTGAAGTTTTCGGTTGACCCCTTCAGACAGCATATTAAAGAAAAATGGGAAAAGATGATCGGCTACATGTAACTGTTTTATCTTGGGAAGGGTAAGACTAATTGGAGGTTTGGAGGAATCAGCAAAATATTCATTCGTATATCGAAATGTGTAGCGTTGCTTGTTTTCCTCTGTAAGAATTCCAGCGAGGGACTTATTCCAATATATTTCCATTGCTCTCATGTCCTTACTTAACTATCTTTTTAACCTCCAGCTTCATTTCCAATCCTAAAACAGCAATAACTTTTTCAATCAGATCAACTGTCGGATTGGATTCACCCCGCTCTAATTTGTATAGCGAGTTGACACTAATGCCTGCCAGTTCAGCTAAATCAGGCTGAGTAATCCGGAGTGATTTTCTCCTTTCCCGAATGACTTTCCCAATATCCTCTTTTAACACTATAGTGTGATTTTCGAGTTAATTTAGTAAAAATTACTGAAACAAATAGGCTTAATCATATTATAATGTGATTATTCGATATTTTTTTGCTGAGGTATACCAATAACCAATATAAATCACATTATACTGTGATTCAAATAGAAATATTAAATCATTTTCACGACACTATGAATCAATTATGTCGCTATAAGTATTTTACCGACAATTATTTCATAATTTTGTCGCAATAACAGAAGCGCGACAATGGCCAGTTTGGAACAAATCAGGAAGGATTTTCAGCAAATCCTGCATGCCCTTAGCGGGGAGGCAGAAGGGCTGTCTATTGAAGCACTTGAAGCCAGATTAACCAATGCTCCTGACCGCCGCACGCTTCAAAGACGCCTGAAAGAATTACTACTTAATGGAGATATAGAAAGCTTCGGAAAGAGCAGAGCCGTGCGATATAAACTCCCTGCCAACTCGGTAGTTGAAGAACCGGAATTTGCAGAATCGGATATCATACCGCTATCCAAAAACAGTAAGGATATCCTGCGCCTCATTACGCAACCATCCTTGAAACGAAAACCTGTTGGCTATAACAAAGAATTTCTTGAAAGCTATGAGCCGAACAGGAGCAGCTATTTAACAACAGAAGAAAAGGAAAAATTAGCCGGACTTGGCATTACTTCCCAAATGAGTGCAGCTGCCGGCACCTATGCCCGGCAAATACTGGAGCGACTGCTTATAGATCTTTCGTGGAATTCCAGCAGACTGGAAGGCAATACCTATTCCCTCCTGGAAACACAACGCTTATTGGATAAGGGAATGTTATCCGGAGAAAAATCAGCAGCAGAAGCACAGATGATCCTGAATCACAAGGATGCGATTGAATTTTTGGTCGTTGATTCACCCGAAATTGGTTTTAACCACTATTCGATTCTAAGTCTGCATGCGCTCTTGTCCAACAACCTTTTACCAAATCCCGCGTCATCGGGAGCCCTTAGAAAACATAGCGTTGGAATTGCAGGATCTGTTTACACGCCATCCGGTACACCACAGCTGGTTGAAGAAATGTTTGAAATGTTACTTGAGAAAGCAGCTTCTATTGAGGACCCGTTTGAACAGGCATTTTTTATAATGGTACAGCTTCCCTACCTGCAACCATTTGAAGATGTCAATAAGCGGGTATCAAGATTAGCTGCTAATATCCCTTTAAATAAAAAAAACCTGGCACCCCTCTCCTTCGTGGAAGTGCCAGATAAATTATACATCAACGGATTGCTGGGGGTATATGAATTAAACCGGGTAGATCTCTTAAAGGATCTCTTTCTGTGGGCCTATGAGCGATCTGCCAAACAATATGCTGCACAGCGTCAGACACTGGGAGAGCCTGATCCCTTCCGGATGAAGTATCGGGATAGTATTCGCGCAATCATAGCTGAAATCATTACAAAACCTCATACAAAAGCGGAAGCCATCCAACTGATCAAAGTCCGCTCACGCAGCCTTCCCAAAGCTGACCAGGAAAAATATGTGTACACTGTTGAAACGGAACTGATAAGTCTTCATGAAGGAAACTTCGCCCGCTATTTTGAAGTGTGGGATTGAACTTAAATTTTATTTACATTTTCTCCTACTACCGTTTTTGCCTTCAACGCTCTCTTAGTCACTTTTAAATTTCTGAAATACCCAATTGTGCCTATATCAACATACAATCCGATTGCACCTTTTTTATTCTTGCTTAGGCGCTTATCAACGATGAAACTGGAATACTTTGCATTATTGATGAATAGTTCGGCTATTTCACCATTTACTTCAATACGCATTCTGATCCACTCATTGAGGGCAACCGGGGCAGATCCCTCATATTTAAATGGTGCAATTTTTCTCAGGGTATCAAATTTGTAATGGGGATACGAAATGTATTGTACCGCATGGTTTCGGAAAAGCTGGTTGTTACTTCTACCAACCTTCGGTCTGACATAAATCCCCTCAAAGGCTGTATCGCCTGGCTGGATGTTGAAATATATACCAATAAACCCTGCAACTCCGGAATAAGGTGCCGGTTTCTGCAATTGACTATACATTTCCACCTCAATGGTTCCATTTTTAAAATCCTCCAGTCCCACCAGCCTGGCATAATGCGCTTCATCCACTGTTGCTTCAATATTAGTACTGTCAAACGGTAAGGAAACCAAATCCCTTTCAATTTTCAGCACTTCTTTGCCCTGAAAGTTTGTAATTACTCCTGTTACATTATGTAATTCAAATTGATGTTTACCAAGCTGCAAGCTTTTATAGTTAGCCTTCGACTGGGCAACTGCACCAAGCGAGCTGATCAAAATCAAAAACAGTAATCCAGCATATTTCGTACGTTCCATAATAACCGAGATTTTTGAATACAAATCTCTGTCATTGGCAGGCACCGTACCAATGATCCTGTTTAAGAAATAACCTTGATCTGGTTTAAGGGTTTATTGGCGGGAAGTCTTGCTGCGCTTATTGCGTAACCTGCTTAAAAACTCCGGAGTGATACCTAAATAGGCGGCAATTTGGACCTGGGATAGCCGGTTAATCAAGTGAGGGTACAAGTCCAGAAAAGACTGGTACCGGTCCTCTGCGGTTGAACTGATATTTTGTAGCAGTCGGTCCTGCAACCGAACAAAGCTATTCTCCAAAAGGACCCGGAAGATCCGGTCAAACTTAGGAGCCTGCAGGTAAAGGGAGATCAAATCATCCCGGCTTATTTGTAAAACCATTGTATCCTCCAACGCATCAATAGCTAAATCGGAAGGTTTCATACCGTGAAAACTTCCCAGGTCATTTATCCAGTAATTTTCGGTGGCAAATTGAAGGATATGAGTAGTTCCTTTTTCGTCAATCTTATACATCCGTAAGCAGCCCCGAACCACAAAATAAAACTGTGTGCAAATATCACCCTCCTGTAATAAATATTGTTTTTTCCGGTAAAGCCTGGGTTTGAATAAAGATGTTACCAGTATTTCCTCTTCTGTATCGAGAGGAATCAACTCGTTGAAGTAGGTAAGTAATATCTCAAAACTGGTTTGTAACTGCTCTTCCTTACTCATTGGCTGAAATTAAACATAAATTGCATGTAGCTTAGTCCTCAAATGCCTTTTTGCTCTCCAGCGAATCAATTATCCCGGAAAGCTTTTGGGTCATCTTATAAACGAAAGTGGAAATATTATACTCACGATTAACATTCTCCTGAAAAATCTTTATGTTACCCTCCTGATCCCGAAAATGAAAGTCATCAATGTGATCATACGTATACCAATTATCGATTTCATTAATACCCCAAATAAACCGTATCTCTGTATAACCGGGATGAGAGGATCTAATTTCAGAAATCGTATCCCTCAATCCGGTATTGTATTTCACTAACGGGGGCTTTACTTTTTGAACCTTCAGGAGTTCCAGATTATTCACGATCTCCTTGTATATTTCCTGATCAGGACTTAAAACACTATTAAAGACGGTATCAAAACTTCCTCTTCCATTGATACCATAGCAATTAGCTGCTTTCATAATAAAAACATCCTTCTCCTTTTTCCAGAACAAATAAAATGAATACTGAATTTCATACTGAGCAGTATCCATGGGCACATAACCCGGTTGAAATGGGGTATAACAAATAATTGAATCAATATTCGATTGCCGGAGCTTATCCAATGCTGCATCCAGGGTACTCCTATACGGCTGGGAGGAGGCTGACAGAACAACCAGCAGAAAAAAATACAGGGTGAATAGATGCTTCATTAAATACGTGTCATTAATCTTTCAATAAATAAATCTTTTCACTGAGTTCATACAGGTTGGTCGCATTGGTATTACTCAGTACGATTACCGTTTTTCGACTGTTCATTGCATGAATCCAGTTGGAAGTAGAGCCCAAAATACCGCCGGTTC
>JALOMU010000445.1 GCA_025455285.1 Flavihumibacter sp. | reverse complement strand
ACTACCGGTTAGCTATGAACGCTTTTATCCATTGGGTGAAATCTTACTGAATGATTTTACCGAACTCGAATCAAATGCGGTATCCATAAAAGATATCTATAGCAACCTTGCAGAGCTGGCAGCCATTGACCAGGGACTCGATTACTTAACGGAAGAGCAGCTGGATTATCTTCAACGGTTCTGGAAAAATTTTTCAGTTGATCGCCTGAGTAAACAAAAGGAACGTTTTCTTCAATTGTGGAAACACCTGCCCGCTATATTTGAATTATTCCGAACAGACCTGGAGCAAAGAGGATTGATCACAACCGGTATGATCTACCGGAGTCTGGTTACTGAAACATATGACCGAAAAGATTTTCCAACCAGATGGAAGCACCTGGTATTTGTTGGCTTTAATGCATTGAATAAATCCGAGTTGCAGGTATTAAAAAAATGGGAAGAGCAGGGGATCGCCTTGTTTTATTTTGATACCGATACACATTATATAGAGGATGAACTCCAGGAAGCCGGTCGGTTTTTAAGAAGGAATCTTTCCCTTTTCACCAACCAGTTACCAACAGGAAACAACATACGAAGAACAGATCGTTCCATTCAATTGATAGCAGCAGAAGGAAATGCCGCGCAGGTTAGAATGCTGCCTGCATTGCTGGAACATATTCCTGGTATAAAAGAAGAACCCGAACAAACAGCGATTTTACTGGCAGATGAAAACCAGTTATTACCGGTTTTACACGCGTTGCCCGACTGGACAGACAAGGTAAATATAACCATGGGTTATGGCCTGGTGCAATCGCCCCTGTATTCACTGATGCAAACCATCATCCGGATACAGGAATCACTCTGGCAAAACAAAGGGCGATCAGTTTATTATCAACCGCTTTTGCAGTTGGTACAACATCCCTATTTGTACCAACTGCCGGAAGCAACTGAGATTGCAGCAACTGTTTTACAGAAAGCCCTAGTAAGTATTCCTGCTGCAAGCTGGGAAAAGCTGGAAGAACCCCGGTTAAAAAAATGCCTGACGCTCATACAAGATCCGATAGAAATCATTTCCCTGATCCGGGATATACTGGAAGATCACCTGGCAAGTTTTGTAGAGGGTGAAGCCACGCACCTGCAATCACAATTGATTCATGCAGCACATGCACAATTAAACCGGCTGGAGGATTTACTCATTGAAAGAAAAGAAGAGCTAAGCCTTTCCTTTATTTCCGAGCTGATACTACAGGTAATGCGCTCCCAATCCGTACCGCTTGAAGGTGAACCACTACGCGGTTTACAGATCATGGGACTTTTGGAGAGTCGCGCGCTCGATTTCAAACATATCATCCTGCTTAATGTAAACGAAGGCATCCTTCCAAAAAAAGCAGTTGCCCCTACCCTGATTCCTGACAGCATCCGCAGAGCCTATGGTTTAAGTGTGCTTGAAAACCAGGATGCGATTTTTGCCTATGTATTTTATCGCCTCCTGCAAAGAAGCCAATCGGTTTCCTGCCTGTACAATACAGCAGTGGATGAAAGAGGCATGGCTGAGCAGAGCCGTTTTCTGACACAGATTGAATATGAAACCGGCATCCCGATCCTTCGGAAATCGGTCAGAATGGATATTAATCCCAAAGCCAAAGATCCCATCCTAATTGAAAAGGATGATGCGGTCATGCGCACCTTAAACAAGTATACGGGCGAAGAAGTGATTTTAAGTCCGTCTGCACTGAACACCTATATCGATTGCCGCCTTCGCTTTTACTTTCAAAACCTGCAGGGCATTCGCGAGCCGGAGGAAAGAGAAGAAGAAATTTCGCCACGTGTACTCGGTAATTTTCTGCATCGCGCCATGGAGTTTCTTTACAAGGGACTGGAAGAAAAAAAAGGAAATAAATGGGTGGAGCCCGGAGATTTTGAATGGCTCTTTAGCCAGATTGACAGGTATCTCAAGGAAGCATTAGGACTGGAACTGGCAAAGGACCGCACGCATGTGGTGGATTATACCGGTACCCTTCGCATCGTTGAAGAAGTGGTAAAGATTTATATTGAAGAGGTGTTAAATCAGGATAAACGCTGGGCTCCTTTTGAGATGGTAGACCAGGAATGGAAAATTGCTCATCCGGTTCAACTCGAAGTAGAAGGCAGGCGTATTACCATTCGGTTGGGTGGATTTATTGACCGGCTCGACAGAAAGGATGGCGTATACCGGATTATTGATTATAAAACCGGAGGTGATAAAAAAGAATTTCGATCAATACAGGACTTGGTAACCAGGGATCGGGCTGACCGAAACAAGGCAGCTTTGCAAACCCTGTTGTATGCGGAATTACTGGCAAGGCAGTTGGAACAAGTACCGAAATCCGGAACCGCTCCAGCCTGGATGAAGGCACATGTGGGTACTGCCAGAGTAGCAGCTGGATTGTATGATGTACGCCAGATGCGCAAGGATGGGAAGGAATTCGACTGGCAACTCTCAGAGAATTCAACTAAATCCAAAATGGACGAGGATCGGATCTGTGAGATCGGTCCTGAGCTTATGGATTCGATCCGGGAGGTGCTGGTAGAAATATTTAATCGGGATCAGCCATTTGATCAAACAGAGCGTCGGGAAAAATGCGAATATTGTCCT
>JALOMU010000444.1 GCA_025455285.1 Flavihumibacter sp. | reverse complement strand
AACCCGTTACCTGGAAAAAGGTGATTATTTCAAAATGGCCAACATGACACTGTCCTACTTTATTGGGGACATTGGCAAGAACTTTAAAGGGGTTAACGTTTTCCTGACTGGTCAGAACCTGTTTATTCTGACCAACTACAGTGGATTCGATCCCGAAGTGAACACGCCGAAACCTGTTGATGGTGTTCCTTCCTTTGGTATTGAATATACCCCTTACCCTTCTGCCAGAACATATATGATTGGACTTAGTGTATCACTTTAATTCTTAAATAACTTTTTAATTATGAGATCTATAATTATTGCAGCAACTTGTTGGATGGGCGTGGGCCTGCTTACAGGTTGTACCAAACTGGATGAAAAACTCAATGCGGAATTAACGCTTGAGGAGGCGCAGGAAATTGCAGATATCAACGGTTTGCTAAGAGGCTGCTACAACTCATTCCGTGGACCCTTCCAGGATCAAACCGGGGTGTTTGCCCTGCAGGATATGTCATCGGATGACTGTATCGGACCTACACGTGGTGGCGACTGGGATGATAATGGTGTATGGCGCGTACTGCATACCCATACCTGGGATCCCGAAAACCAGCGTATCCGCGAAAACTTCAACAACCTGCTGCAGATTGTGTTTAACACAACTAACCTGTTGACATTTAATCCGCCCGCTGATGCTGCTGCCCAGGCACTTGCATTACGTGCTTATGCTATGTTCTATGTACTGGATCTCTACAACCAGGTTCCTGTGCGTGAACCAGGTGAAAATCTGCTTAAAGATCCCCAGGTACTGGTGGGTTCAGCAGCTTTGGATAAAATCATTGAAGACCTGGAAGCAGCTCAGGCTGATCTAAGCGAAACCGCTGCTCCTACTCAGGCTACCAAGTGGATGGCTAAAACCATGCTCGCTAAAGCTTACCTGAATAAGGGAGTATATGCCAATCGCCTGGCACCAACTTTTGCTGCTGCAGATATGGATCGCGTAATTGCACTCTGTGATGAAGTGATCAACAGTGGTAAATTCCAGATTGAAGACGATTTCTTCAGAAACTTTATTCCAACCAATACAGAGTCATCCAAGGAAATCATTTTTGCTAATAAAAATGAAATCGGTGATGGTGGTAACGTTCGTTTCCATTTCTATTGTGGAACGCACTATAACCAAACTCCCAGTGGATGGAATGGTTTCACTACCCTTGCTAATTTCTATGACAAGTTTGAGGCAGCCGATCAGCGCCGCGGAAGAGCTTATCCGGGCTTTACCGATGTAACCGGTATGCGTGTTGGTTTCCTGATTGGTCAGCAGTTTGATGAAGATGGTGTTGCACTCAAAGATCGTTCCGGTAATAACCTGGTTTTCACCAGAGATATTTCTCCGGTAATAGCCGGACAGGTTGAAACTCCTGGTATCCGCGTGGTTAAGTATGTACCCAATATGACAGATGATATTGCCGGTACTGCAAATAATGACTATGTACTCTTGCGTTATTCTGATGTATTGCTGATGAAGGCAGAAGCCCTGTTCAGAAAAGGTAATACGGATGATGCATTGGATATTGTAAATGAACTGCGTGATGCAAGAGGCGCTTCTGAACTGACTTCGTTGACTGCTGATAACCTGATTGATGAAAGAGGTCGCGAGTTCTACTGGGAAAGCTGGAGAAGACATGATCTGATCCGTTTTGGAAAATACCTGGCTCCTTATGGTCCTACCAAGCCTGGTACTTCTGACAACAAATACATCATTTTCCCGATTCCTTCCAACGCGTTGGCAGTGAATCCGAATCTGACACAGAATCCCGGTTATTAATTAAGTTTTATATTTTAAAAAAATGGTCATTTGTATAAATGGCCATTTTTTTATTTAGTTTGAAGCATGAAGCATTTGATTCGATATGCAGTGGGTGGATTAATTGGATTGATGAGTTGCACCGGTGATGCGGCTAAGGAGCAAACCCGCTTCTCCCTGATGAAAAACTCCGGAGTGGAATTTACCAACACCGTTACCGGTGATGAGCTCTTTAATATATTCTCCCATCGCAATTATTATAACGGTGGTGGATGTGGTATCGGCGACATCAATAATGATGGATTGCCGGATCTGTTTTATACCGCCAATATGGGCGAGAACAAACTCTTTCTCAACAAAGGCAATTTCCAGTTTGAAGACATCTCTGCTGCAGCCGGTATCGAAGAAGCGGATAAATGGAGTACCGGTGTAGTATTCGTAGACATTAACAACGATGGCTGGCTGGATATCTATGTATGTAATGCTGGTTACAAAAAGGGCATGATACAGGACAATGCACTTTTCATCAACAATAAGGACCTCACGTTTACAGAGAAGGCAAAAGAATACGGGCTCGCGGATGCAGGATATACCACCCATGCCGCTTTTTTTGATTATGATCTGGACGGCGACCTGGATGCTTATATCCTCAATAATAGTTTTATCCCGGTTAATACACTGAACTATGCGAATAAACGCGACCTGCGTGCCAAAGACTGGCCAGTGGCAGATTTTCTGAAAGGAGGCGGTGATCGCTTACTGCGAAATGATAACGGCCGTTTTGTAGATGTTAGTGAGGAGGCCAATATCTATGGCAGCCTGATTGGTTTTGG
>JALOMU010000021.1 GCA_025455285.1 Flavihumibacter sp. | reverse complement strand
CGGTTGTATAAGCTTCTTGTATAAACGAAACGCAGGTGTTTTGAAAGATGGGGCATTGAGATTGTATAATTCGCGGAGCGCATCCACATCTTTTCTTATGTTGTTGGGAAGGCGATGAACATGAAACTGTGAACCATTAACCGCGAAAAGGAAGATGTTCCGATCAGTAAGAACATATTGAAGAAGTGACTGATTCTGTTTTTTCAGAAAACGCTGCAATTCCGGAATGGTAGTGGGATTGAGATTGTATTTGAGCTGACTGGAAGGGCTGCCTATCCTTACCAGGCTATCCTGAAAATTTCGATATCCTTCCATTGCTGCTGTGAGCAGGGTAAGCAGGGAATCGCTGTTTCTGTTGGCATCGAGGTATTGGGCATTGAGAGCGCCGATGCGTTTGCGCCAGTTCAAATCTGAAGTAAGTTCGGAGTCTTCTTTTTTGTGGCTGGCATCCGCCATCATATTATTAGCGGAGAGGCGAAGGAGCAGGGCTTTGCTTCTCTCAGCAAATTCAAATGCCTTATGGAGATGGCTGAACTGGTTCGAACGTTTGTATAAAGACCAACAGGCTTCTATAGCCGAATTATAGATGGCTTTATGGTTGGAGGAAAGCTGCATGACCGAAGCCTGTGTGCGAAGAGCCGGTAAGCTGTTCGAGAGAAAACTACCATACTCACCAGCCAGTTGTATCAGTTGGCGCAGAATGACGGAATCCTTTCGTTGCTGATAAATTCCTTCCAGAATGGCCGCACGATTCCGGATGTATTGTATGATAAACTGGTTATAGGGCAGTTTTTCAACCCAGTTTTCTTTCGGTAGGGCCGGCAACTGCAGCAATTCCATAAAGGTACTGTCGGAATATTCCAGGGCATTCTCCCATTGCTTTTGAAGGAGATAGGCTTTGCTGATTTTATTAAATTGTCCGGCTATTACAATGTCTCCGGCAGGATAATTGGTCCGATACAGTTGCAACACCTCTTGCAGGATGGGTAAGGCTTCGTTTATACGTCCCTGTTGTGCATAGGTTTCTGCAAGGGTGGTGCGTGTTTGAGGAACAGTGGAAGTATTTTTAATCCCCGCTCTTTTGCTGTTCTCCAATGATTTCAGATACAGGGTTTCAGCCCGCTTGTAGTCTTTCGTTTCATAAAAAAGATCACCGTACTGGGTTTCCACATAGGCCAGGTTTCGCCAGTCGTTCGGTGCCACCTGTTGCTGAATGCGGTAGGCTCTTGAATAAAGACTGTCTGCCTCCTGAAAAGCTCCCACTGCAGCTTTCATATTAGCGAGATGCGTAAGCGGACGAACAATTCCGGCACCTTCCGTACCAAAGTTGATTTCATGCAATTTTTTAGCCTTATCGTAATAGTCGAGTGATAATTGTGCTTCACCAATACCCTGATAAAAACTGCCCATATTATTATAGGCAATGGCCATCAGTTGCGGGTTTTTATGCTTGGCATAATCCATCTGAATGATTCGCACCATTTCCTGTTTATGGTAAAGCGCTTCATCATAGCGATGCATGGTTTCATAGAGAATACCAAGATCGTTGTGCACCAATCCCTTATTGGGATGATAGGCACTCAGATTAAGATTGGCCAGTCGAAGTAGTTCCAGTCCATAGGTTTCTGCTTCCCCATATTTACCGGCATCACTGGTAATAAAGAGCAGGACCTGATAAATCCCAATAAGTTCACGTGCATCTTTCCCAAAGAGGGCTTCATTGATTTGCCGGGCATCCAGCGCATAGCGAAGAGCAGGTTCAAAATCCTGCTGAGTCATTAACAACCAGGCAAGATTCTTATACAAGCTTGCGTAAATAGAATTGGGTTTGGCTGTTTTATCGACGTGTTCCAGTGCCTGAAAGAAAATCTTTTTTCCTTTTTCAGGTTCTTCATTGTGAACAAGGATCTGGGCTTTTTTATCAAGTGCGGCAACACGGGCGGGACTATAAAATGGAAGGCTGGCTGAGAGTTGAATAGCTGATTCAATGGCTGCCAGTCCGGGTGGAATACCCTTCAGGCTCCAGATCATATCTGCTTTTTGTACCTGAGCAAAAACGAGGCTATCTGTTTGTTGACGCTTTTGATAGTTAGCAACAGCCTTATCGATATAAATCATCGCGCTGTCATATTTAAGCGCTTTATAGGCAGTCACTGATTTATCAAAATCAGTTTGAGCGCAAAGCTGTTTGGTACAGCAAAAGAGTAAAAATAGCAGGCCTTTTTTCATAGGCTTTCATCTCCAATTAGTTGGTTAATAGCTTTCAGTAATTCGGGAGCTTCAGGATAAGTGGGGATTGTTTGCAACCATTTTTGTGCTTTCTGCGGCTGGTTGAGTTTAAGATAGGTAAGCGAAAGGTACCAGCTGGCTTTTTCTTTCCATTTGCTGTTTCCTTCAGCCAGCGGAAGCAATTGTTGCAGGGCATCATTGTATTGATCCCTGTTCAGGTAAGCCACCCCTATAAAATAGTGAAGGGTATCGGATTGGCGGTTGGAAGAGGGAATGGCTTTCCAGATGGCAATGGCTTTTTCATAATCGGCTTCTTTATAACTAACCATGCCATCGTAAAACTGGTATTGGGAGGAACTGCTCATGGTAACTGGTAATCCCGGGTCGGGACTAAAAAACTGATTGGCCAGTTTTTGCGGAGTTGCAGTTTGGTTTTGGAAGAACCAGAATCCGCAGAAAAAAATCAGAAGGGCTGCGGCTGCCCACCACCATTTGCTGATGGGTTTCACAATAGCAGAAGGTTTGGATGCTGCGGATGAATTTTCTATGGTGGATTGTTCTGCCTTAAATGATTCGATGGTTGTAATAGCGAGCAGTTGGCGTTGCAGTTCCAATTCCTTTTGAAGGGAAGGGTCAGCTGCCAGTTGTGTTTCGAAACGGGATCGTTGCTCAGATGTCATTGAATGCAACAAATAGGCTTCGATCTGTTCAAAAAGTTCTTGATCAATATGGTCTTTATAGTCCTCCATGTTGGCGGGATTTTTCCAGGAATAATTGGCGTAGTTGCATCATGCAACGATATTTTATCGTTTTAATACTGTTTTCGGTATTGTTCAGTTCAAGAGCAATTTTGTTCAGTGATTTTTTCCGGTAGTAATAAAGTCCGAGAATGGTACGGCATTTATCACCGAGTTCCTGAAAGCTTTGCCGAAGCAGTGTTGATTGCTCTGTGTTTTCGTTTTCAGTAAGGTGGAAAATAGGGGCTTCCTGTTCCGGGAGCTGGTCTGTTACTGTTGTTTTCTTTCTGGAACGGCTGCGAAGTTCATTCAGCCATTTGTGTTTGGCAATCTGCCTGAGGTAGGCATTGAATTGTTCGCGTGATCCTGAGAAGCGGCCGGTATGCAGGTTGACCCATGCGGCGGTAATGGTTTCCTGAAAAAGGTCGTGCGCATCGGTTCCTGATCCTGAATTCTGCAGAACATATTGTTCCAGCCAGGGAAGATTATCTGCATAGAGTTTATTCAATACTTTATCAGGACTATCTGTAAACCAGTCATTTAGGAGTTCCAATTCGAATACTAACTTTTCAGGAAGATACAGCTTTTAGCACCTTCGTTCCTATCAAATTTTCATGTTTTTCATCGTCTTATTTAACTTATATCACCGGATTGGGTTAAAGGTAAACAGGTAGGGTCAACTCAATTTTGTCGGAATCGACATGTAAACCTGTCGCTTTTAGGCTGGTTCCTGGTAGAATAAATGGAGTACAATTGCATAACCCGAGCTATAGCTATATGTCAACTGAAGTTCGTGCTTATTTCCTGAAGCTTCCGGAAGCGGAGCGAAATGCCCTGCAAGCCATCAGCCAACAAATTCAACAACTGATGCCTGCTGCGGATTTAAAGCTTAGCAGGGGGGTGCCTTTCTTTTTTTACAAAGGGAAAAGAGCTGTGGGGTTTCGGTCGAGCAAAACCCATCTGTCTTTCTTTATCATGGAAGGTACTGTGTTGGACAGCCATAGGGAATTATTCGCGGCCTATGATAACTCCAATACGGTAATCAGGTTTCAACCGGAGAAGCCGCTGGATCCGGCCATTATTGAAAAGCTGGTATTGGCCCGAATCGATGAAATTGATAAAAAATTCACCTGATACATTTTGTAATTTTCTATAAACCAACTACTATGCGCCTGACCACTCTTTTTCTTCTGTTGAGTTTTACTATCCTGATCAGTTGTAAAACCAACCAGCTACAGCAGTCTGCCAGTCCCAAAATTGGAATGATTAAGGTTTCGATTCTTTATCCCAACGAAGAAGGAAAAACCTTTGATATGGACTACTATGAAAAAACACATATGCCCATGATGGCCAATTTTCTGGGAAAGAACCTGAAGTTTTATGAAATCGACAAAGGAGTAGCCGGAAGAACACCAACAGATAAAATTCCTTTCGTTGCGATTGGTTATTTTTATTGCTACAAGTTGACTGAATACAATGAAGCGATCGCGAAAAACATAACCGCCATTGTGAATGATATTCCTAAATACACCAATATTCAGCCTATTGTACAGATCAGTGAAATAGAATTTTTGAGTAGGTAATTAATTCAACTTATAATAATTATAACAAATTGTACTTAGTAAAGCAGACGCAATTACCGAACTTAGAAGCTATTAATGGTATATCATATGAAGTGTCCATCTTGTAACGTAAGCCTGGTTATGACAGAGCGAAGTGGGATTGAAATTGACTATTGCCCGGACTGTCGTGGGGTATGGCTCGATCGGGGAGAATTGGATAAAATCATTGAACGTTCTTCGCAATCACAATCTGCAACTACCCGGCAGCAGGAGCAGTATCCGCCCAAGCAGCACTATAAGTCAGATAAAGACTATCCATACAAAAAGAAAAAAGGCATTTGGGACGATTTATTTGATTTCTAATGCTGAAGGGTGCTGGCAGAGTGATAGTCCCATAATCGGGCATAGTGTCCTTCTTTTTCCAGCAATTCAAAATGCTTTCCCTGTTCAACTAATTTGCCCTTATTCAGCACCAGTATCTGATCACAATTCCTGATGGTGCTCAGCCGGTGCGCAATGAGAATGATGGTTTTACCCTGGGCTTTAAACCAGCTCAGGGTTTCCTGTACTTTTTGCTCACTTGCCGGATCCAGGCTGCTGGTTGCTTCATCCAGGATTAAAATCTCCGGATTTCGATAAAGTGCCCGGGCGATGGCCAACCGCTGTTTTTGTCCGCCTGAAAAATTGGTACCCTGTTCAACCACTATACTGTTATAGGTACTGGGTAGCTTTTCAATAAATTCATCTATTCCTAATTTTTTTGCCAGGAATAAAATACGGCCCAGGTCAGGTTCCGGGTCTCCTAACGCAATATTCTCTATGATTGTTCCACTGAATAGATCTATGTGCTGAGGCACCACGGCTACCAGTTGTCGAAGGCTCCTGTTACTGATGTATTGCAGATCAAGTCCTCCTATAGTAATTGTTCCACCATGCAAAGGATATAAGTTCTGCAGTAAGGAAAGCAGGGTTGATTTTCCGCTGCCACTTTCTCCAACGATGGCAGTGGTGGAACCTTTTTTAATTTGTAGGTTTAGGTCACTAAATACAGAAGTCCGGTTACCATATCGAAAACTGAGCTCATTACATTCAATATCTCCTATTTGATCGCGAGTCAGTTCAACTTTGTTTTCATTGATCGCTTCTGTTTCCAGATCAATAATTTCAAACAATCGATCCGCTGCAATCAAGGCATCCTGGATACTCCTGTTGGCGGTGATCAGGGAGCTGGCCGGACCAGTAAAATAACCGATCAATGCATAAAAGGAAAGCAGTTCGCCTGTCGACAATTCATTGCTGATTACGAAAAAACTACCCGCCCACAAAAGAAGAATGGTAAAGAAGCGGGTGATGAATTCAGACCCTGATCCTATATACAACGAGTACATACTCATTTTATAGATGGTTTGCAGCAGTGTCAGAAACCTATCCTCGGTTTTTTCATTGAAAAATCCTTCCAGGCCAAATCGTTTGATGGTGCCCACTGAATTCAGACTTTCCACCATCTGGCTTTCCAGCTCAGCGCTTTCTTCCATTAATCGTCTTTGCCACTTCTTGTTGACCTTGTTGGTGATCCAATAGATAAGCAGGTAAAAGGGGATAATCGCCAACATAAGCAGAGCCAGTTTCCAGTAGTAGAAAAACATGAGCAGGATACTGAAAACAACAATCAATCCATTCACAATAAAACTGAGAGCAACGCTGTTGATAAACTCTCTTATTTTGACAGCATCGTTTACCCTACTGATAATTTCACCTACCCGCATGGTATCGAAAAATCGTTGAGGAAGGTTCAGCAAATGTTTATAGTACCCCATTATCAGGCGGATATCAATCAGTTGCCCCGTTTGCAATCCAAATACGGTTTTATATCCACCAATTATTAGTTGGAACAATAGAATCGCAATCATGCCAATACTCAGTAGATTGAGCAAGCGGATATTACCTTCCACCAAGACAAAATCAATGATTTTCTGCAGGTAAATGGAAGTAGATAAACCAAGGAAGGTGTAAATAACTGCACCAATCAATGCCTGCAGCATGATACTAAGGTGCGGATTTATCAGGTTCCAGAATCGCTGCACATTACTGATCTTGTGTTTGCCTGCAACAAAATTGGTCCCGGGCAAAAGCAGTACTAGCACACCGGACCAGATATCTTTAAATTTATCCAAGTCCAGTTTGTGAAAATCACCATCGCCGGGATCCAGGTAGACAACTGTATTTTTTGATACCTTATAGATGACTACATAGTGATGCAAACCACTCTTCAGAATAATATGAGCGATAGCAGGAAGAGGTATGCCGGAAAGATTGTTCAGCTGGCCTTTCGCGCCTTTAGCCTGGAAACCGAGGCGTTCTGCAGCTTCAATCAATCCCAGCACATTGGTGCCGCGTTTATCTGTTCCTGCATATTGCCGGATTCTGCTAATGGGAAACTGCAATTTGTAGTGCATGGAAATCGACGCCAGGCAGGCTGCTCCGCAATCACTGATATCCCGCTGTTTTATTTTTACCCTTCTCTTCATATCCTGTCTCACTTTTTGACAAAACCGGCGCAGTTGGATTGAGCCAGTCGTCGACTTTATCAAATAACAATTGCCATAAGGTGCGCTCTGCCACCACAAACCTGGACTGGAAGCTGAGTCCTTTTTTAAGTTCTCCGCTGTATCCATTTTTAAGAAACAGGCGGGTAGTATCAAAACTGCACCTTACTTTAAACACCGGACGATTTTCAATAATGGAAAAATCATCTTCAATGTAAACTACCTTACCAGTCAGCATACCAAAATAGTTGTAGTGAAATGCATCTATCTGAAAGCGGGCAGTCAAACCGACTTTCAGCAATCCGACATCCTTTGCAGAAACATAACATTCACCAACTAACCCTCCTATTGGAGAAAGTAAACAAATGGTTTCACCGCTTGAAATGAATCCGCCCTTGTAACGGGTATTGATGTTTTGAACCACTCCGGAAACAGGCGCATAAATAAAATGATTTTTAGTTTCTGTTTCCAGTTGTTTCTTATGAACAGCATATTGCGAATTCTCTTGCCTGTATCTTTGTAGTTCTAATTGCCAGTTGCTCAGTTGTTCATTTTTATACGCATTATAGGTGGCGGACAGGGTTTCTGCTTCGATCTCTTTATCGAACTGTTCTTTAGGAGCAATAATCTTGTCTTTTATCAGCTGCTGATTGATTTCCTGTTCGCGGTTGACTTTTCGGATGGCTGCTTCCAATCTTTCTAATTCAAATACTACCTTGTTTAACTGTTGCCGGTAGAGGGGAGATTGCAAGGAAAGGGTTTTCAGATCCGGTGAGGAAGTCAATCTTTCCAGATCACGTATAAACAGCATTCGCTGGCTGAATTCAAAATCCTGCTGAACTTGTTTAGGCTGGGTGATTTCATTTCTCAGGACGGCAATCAACTGTCCTTTGCCTACACTATCCCCTTCTTTAACAAGCAAAGAGTCGATCGTTCCAGAGAGCACAGGCTTCACTTCCGTGCGTTCATCTACCGGTCTTATAATTCCCCTGGCTGTAACAGACACGGTTGTTTTTATAAAAGGTAATACTCCAATAGAA
Organism: Flavihumibacter sp.; assembly: GCA_025455285.1. Taxonomy (GTDB): domain Bacteria; phylum Bacteroidota; class Bacteroidia; order Chitinophagales; family Chitinophagaceae; genus Flavihumibacter. Next base: position 1,894 of record JALOMU010000021.1, on the reverse strand, counting down.
AGAATTACAAGCAGCAGGATCAACCGATACATGGCGGAACCAGCAAGTGGAGTATAGAAATTCATTCCGGATGTATTCATGCCGGTCAGTTTTGATGTTATGTACATTATTCAAGAGCGCAGCAGTAGGGTAATGCAGAAACCCAGGCCATTAAAAACTGCATGTGCAATCAGGGTAGCGAGGAAGGCATTTTGATCCTTTTGTTTTACTGATATGTAAAGAGTACCATATATAAATCCGGATAAAAAGGTTTTTAGAATATATGGGATCGAATAATAGTGAAAGGCTGCAAATACAAGGGAAGAAATCAAACATGCCATTAAAAATTCAGTTGGCCACTTTTTAAGTATATAATTGATAATACCTCTTTGAACAAAATAGGTTTCAAGAAAAGGTCCAATAATAAAAACTGTCAGAAAAAAATAGATCGATTGTTCAGTCGCAGGAACAGCTTTATGACCAGGGAATAAGACAATTGAAAAAAGAGCTGTAATCAGCAAGTTCACAACTATAGCCAGCAATACCAGGAATACAACCTGCCAATTAGCAAACTGCTTTGTAAGCTGAGCATATCCGTTGCCTATGCTTTTAAGACTTGCTATTAACATTTCAGTATAGATTTAAGTAATAAAAAAATAGCTCCTATTAAAACCACCCATTGAAAGGTGGTCAGTTTTGATAGTTCCTCTTTCATATTGATTTATTGAAAGGACCGGGCTTGATTGCACCCGGTCCTTTGATTTACTTTTTCAGATTTGCCGGTAAGGAATGCTGATATTCCACTGCACTCTTAGCAAAGGTCCAGGCTGCCTTTAGCGTTGCACCTGCCAAATAAGGCAAATCATACCAAAAGCTGGTTTCCGGAGATGGCCCACCACCTTCAATACACTGCAGTTGCTCTATAGACAACTCACTCATTCCCTCAAATCTTGACACATCAATTGCTGTCTGTTTCATAAAACTTGTTTTTTAATTGATTGAATTCCATCCATCGATAAATCCCTTCTTGACATCTGTCCAATTTTCAATGATCTCATTGCCAATGGATACCCATGTTACGCCTTTGAGCCATTTTGGCCAGGCTCCTCCTTCAATTTCCTGCAGCTCCTGATCCTCTAAGGATTCAAGTCCCATCTGCACTAACTCTAACTTCTGCATACTTGGATGTTTGTTTTTGATCCTCTACTTTATTTTTCTTTGGGTCAATCGAGGAAAAATATCCCGCAATTCGTAGCTACTGAATGATTTTACTAAACTAAAATATCCTTATCAAAAAGGCAACCCGTATAAACACGGTATTTAGCAATGGTGATTTGACCACCTGTTGTAAAAAGTAATGCGGCATTAAATTTCCTGCTCGGAAATCTAATGCCGCATTGTCATCATAGACGTAAAGATGAGCGCTACCCCTTACTTCCGATATTCCAGCTTAAAACAGTTAAAACATTGTGCATCAATTACCGGCTGAAAATCGAAAACATAACTATTTGCAAAGGGCTCATCGGTGTTCCATCGTCTTAATTTCAAAGGTTGTCCTTCATAGGAAGCAGATACCCTGTACCTGCCAATAGGAAGATCTTTTACCGTATCGCCGTCAGGAGATTTGGTGGTTATAGTGGGACCTGTAGAGCCATCAATCAAATTACCAACCGGTTCAAACCTCCAAACAATTTCCCGCTCATTTTCTACAAACTCTCCAGGGAAGTTATCAAAAGTAACCAGTCCGCCAAATGTACCCGACAGTGGTTGAGGCATAGTGCCTGTCAGCACCCAGGTAAAATTGCGAACGCCTCCTTCTCTTCCAAAACCCTGCTCTTTATCTGGCTTCAGGTAAATGGTATATTCGAGATTGTTGTATCGAACCTTGTGTTGCGCAAATGCAAACCAGGAACCG
>JALOMU010000020.1 GCA_025455285.1 Flavihumibacter sp. | reverse complement strand
TTCAGCTGCACTTATTACTGATTTGAAACAAAGAGGCTTGCTAGACGAAACTCTGGTGATTTGGGGAGGTGAGTTTGGTCGCACCAATTATTGCCAGGGACCGTTAACAAGAGACAATTATGGACGGGATCATCATCCGCGTTGTTTTACTATCTGGATGGCAGGTGGTGGAGTAAAACCCGGTGTATATGGAGAAACCGATGAATTCGGATATAACATTGTACAAAATCCAGTGCATGTGAATGATTTCCATGCAACGGTTTTACATCTGATGGGACTGGATCATGAACGTCTTACATTTAAACACCTGGGTCGCCGCTACCGGTTAACCGATGTGGCAGGAACCGTTGTAAAAGATATTATCGCCTGATGCGTACCTGGAAAACTCTCCTGTATAACCTGGCTTTTGCAGCCAATACACTCTTATTGTTTTTTGTTCTTGCCGAACAATGGGTACTAATTCCTTCCTGGCTTCAGGTTGCCGGAAGAATGCACCCCTTATTGCTGCACTTTCCTATTGTATTGTTATTACTCTTACTGATCCTCGAGTGGATGCCACAGGCCAGGAATAATTCGGACGGGATGGACCTGCTTTGGTTAGGTACCCTTAACCTTACCGTTTTCTCTGCCTTGTTTGGTTGGATTCTGTCAAGAGAAGAAGGATATGGTTCCGATGCCGTTACGCTGCATAAATGGGGTGGCGTATTTCTATCGCTGTTTGCATTGGTTTGGTACCATTTGCGCAAATGGATGCAATCACGGAGAATATCATTATCTGTATCCAGTGCTTTAATGATAATGGGATTAATCCTGACAGGTCATCAAGGAGCAGTATTAACGCATGGGGATAATTTCCTGCTTGCTCCGGTAAAAGCAACGGAAACCACTGCGCCTGTTGCATTTGAAGATGCGATTGTTTATGATCATGTAATCCAACCCATCCTGGAAGCTAAATGCGTGAGTTGTCATAACAATTCAAAGGCCAAAGGAGAACTGGTAATGGAAACGGCAGCATCATTGCTGAGAGGTGGCAAAAACGGGCTGCTCTGGGATACCACGGCCAAAGAATATGGACTGCTGTTACAACGCGTACACCTTCCGCTTAACCATAAGGAACATATGCCACCAAAAGGCAAACCCCAGCTTACGGATGACGAGATTGCTATCCTGTATCATTGGATAAAATCAGGATCCAGCATGGAGGGTAAACTGGCAGATTTGCCGGAGAGTGATAGTCTTCGTTTACTCACGGCATCTTTGTTTGTTAGTGGGGAAGAAGCTGTTTATGCATTTTCTCCTGCAGCTGAATCAGTCATCGAAAAACTCAATTCTCACTACCGGACAGTACAGCCGATTGCGGCAGAATCGCCGGCATTGGAAGTGAATTATTTTGGCGCCAGTCAGTTTAAGCCGGAAGAATTAAAAGACCTGCTGCAGATAAAAGAACAACTGGTTCAACTAAACCTGAACCGGATGCCGGTAACCGATAAAGATCTGGAATTGCTAAAACAGTTCCCCAATCTGCGGAACCTGAATCTTTCCTTTAGTGGTATCACAGATAAAGCATTGCCGGTATTGAAACAACTCCCGTCTTTGCGTGAGCTAAGTTTGTCCGGTACGTCGGTTACAACTGCTGGGTTAAGCTCAAACCCAATACCGGTAAAATCCCTCTATTGTTGGAGCACCGGGGTTAAACCGGAAGATGTACCGACACTTCAAAAATCGTGGGGAGACACACGGCTGGAAACTGGTTTTGCTGGTGATACCATACGTATCCAACTGAATCCACCCATTGTGCAGAACGATGAGCAGATTTTCAGTCAGCCTTTTGAACTAAAACTCAAGCATTTTGTGCAAGGCGCCGACTTGCGGTATACTTTGGATGGGTCTGAACCCGATAGCCTGCAGTCGCCTGTTTATAAAGGTCCGGTTACCATTACCAAAACCAGCCAGGTTAAGGCAAAAGCCTTTAAAAAAGGCTGGATCAGCAGCGCCACGGTAAGTAGGCAGTTTTTTGGCTCAGGTGGTAAACCCGATTCGATCCGTTTGCTTACAACACCTGATCCTTCTTACAAAGGTTCCGGGGCGCAAACACTGATCGATGAAGTGAAAGGAGACGGAAATTTTAGAAGTGGCAAATGGCTGGGTTATAAAGACAGGGACCTGGAAGTTCAGGTGGAATTCAAAGAATCCAGAAACCTGCGGAATTTGTCGGTAAGCACATTGGTAGGAGTAGGCAGTTATATCATGCCGCCAAAAGAAATCCAGGTTTGGGGTACCGAACAGGATGGGAAACTCCAGTTGCTGGCTAAAGAAATACCCCGTCAACACAACATGGATACCGTGCAGTATGAAAAAATATATTCGGTAAACTTACCTGAAAAGAAATATAAACAATTGAAAATCATTGTAAAACATCTGCCTGCACTGCCATCCTGGCATCCTGGCAAAGGAAGTCCTGGTTGGGTATTTGTTGATGAGCTCTTCTTTGAATAACAAAACCGGGAACCCTAAAGTCCCCGGTTAGTGGCTGGTAAGCAAGTAGCAGTAAGATTTGGTCAGTTAGCAGATAACGTAATAATATCCACCTATTAATAAGACTACCGGAGATTTTAAATTGCTGCGTGAAATTTTAATTTTTTTTTAGACCGTCAATAAACTGCATCCGCGGATATCGCTGTTGTCAACCCTGCCGAGTACTTCAAATCCTCCATCGGAGTAGCGTTTACCCATATCGTCAGTTGCAATAAAAGCACAGGAATCAAGGTTAGCCAGGTCAATTATGTTGATCACCCCAGCTTTGCCTTCATATGCGGTTTCATTAACGGGAGAGGGAAGCAGACTAAGCGGGTCGTCTTCCTCACGGAGAAGTATCTGCATCCAATCGGGACAAAAAAAACGTCCATTATCCCCGCAGTAAGCCTGGGAAAGCAGTTCTGTCATGCCATATTCAGAATGAATGGCGGCTCCCGGAAAACTGGCTGCGAGCCGTTCATGAAGGGCCGCACGGGTGATTTCTTCCCTTCGGCCTTTCATTCCGCCGGTTTCCATAATGGTAACAGCAGGCAGGGGGAATGTATAAGCTTCTGCGAAATCCAGCAGGGCAAATGTTACCCCAAACAATAAAACTTTCTGCCGGCTTGCCTGCAGATGCAGCAAGTTTTCTTTTAATTTTTCCTGGTCGTACAGGTAAAATCCACTTTCGGGATGAGTGCTCTGTCGAATTAATTCATCCACCATTACCACCAGGCTGGAATGCTGGCGCTCAAGATAAGAGGGGAGTAAGCCGAGTATGCACCATTCGGAGGCATGTCCGTAAAACTTGTTAAAGCAGCGCGTGAAACTTTCCCGGTACAAATCAAGTGAACGAACAAAATGCCGGCTGTTGATGGTTCCTGTAGTGCCGCTGCTTTCAAACCATTCTTCCTCCGGGAAATTTCCTGATTTTATTACATGTGTTTTAAAAAAACGGATGGGTAAAAAAGGGATTTCTTCCTTCGTTCTAACTTGGGCAGGCTTTCTGTTAATCGAGTCGCAAAACCTTTTGTAAACCAGATTGTTCTCATACTGGTACTGGAAAACATCCAGGATCAGCGCATCCTGCTGACTGGCAGGAGTTGAGAAAATTTTATGAATCAATTCACTGCGCATGTTAGGTAAATCAACGGGTAGTTGATAAATTCGTTCACAATATAGACGCTTTATGATTAAGAAACTGGTACCTCTTTTTATACTACTGGTGACTTTTGCAGCATGCAGCAAAGATAAATTTGAAACCAAACCGACGTTGACGGTTAAGAATCAGAGTAGGGTGGTGCCTGCAGACAATGAAGCGATCTTTTTTGTTACCCTGGAGTATACGGATAAGGAAGGTGATCTTTCAGGTATTCGGGATTCCTCCATTTACTACCAGGCCGTTTTGCTGAATGTTCGTTCCGTGATTGGAGGCCCCAATTATCCGCCAGCATTTGGTTCACTTCCTGAATTTCCTGAGAAGAGAAGTGGAGAAATTGAATTACGTCTTGACCGGTTTGCCTACTATAAACAAATTCAAAACAACCAGGGTGGCAACGATGCCAACGATACGATCGTTTTCCGGATTGCGGTTAAAGACAGAGCGGGTAATGTTAGTGATACCGTAACTACCGAGCCGATTGTACTCTTGGGGCAGTAGATTTGCAGCATGCGGAACCTCGCAGATTTTTTACTTTTCAGCGCTGTTTTCATCGGACTTTGTGCAGTTGCTCTTTGTTGGGAAACGAATACACTACTCGGACTACAATCCGGGCACTGGTCGCTTTACAGTTTTGTTTTCGGAGCTACTCTATTACAATACAACCTCCATTATTTCTTCAAGAAACAACATGCTTTTAAAAGTGAACGGCAGGATTGGTCGATTCGCAACCGTACCACACAAAAAATTTTAGTCGGGTTCGGGCTGGTACTTATTGGTTTCAGTATTTTCTGGCTGGAACCCCGCCATTTTGTAGTACTTGTTGTATTGGCAGCGTTGGCCAGTCTCTATTCCTTTCCTTTATTACCTCTGGTAAGAAAGCCTTTAAAGGAATACGGATTGCTAAAAATTGTATTATTGTCGCTCGAGTGGACCCTTGTTACCGTCTGGTTCCCGGCAGATCAACAGGGAGTGGATATGACCAGTTACTGGTTGGTTTTCTTTAGACGCTTCCTGTTTATGTTTGTCCTCTGCCTCTTGTTTGACCTCAGAGATAAGGAGTTGGACGCAGTTAATGGAATCCGGACCCTTCCGGTTCGGCTGGGAACGAAAGCAACCTACCAATTGGCAGATGGTTTATTGCTTCTTTTTCTGGTGATTTCCATTGTGCAATTATTCCGTACGGGAAATTATCCCTTTTTTCATGCGATGCTTTTATCAGCAGCGTTGACCCGATTCGTGATACAACAGACTAAAAAAATCAACAACGATTATATTTACCTCGCCGGTATTGACGGTATGATGCTGGTACAGGCAATACTGGTAGGACTTGGAACGCTGTAGATAGTATATTTGAGAACTTAAATCAATGGCCCCATGGCAAAAGCAAAGAAAGAAAAGAAGCCCGAATCGATTCTTACCGAAAAGTCGCATGCGTTCATGCGTAATTATCTGAATACACCTTCTCCGGTTGGTTTTGAGGCGGAGGGACAAAAAGTTTGGCTGGAGTATCTCAAGCCATTTGTTGATACGCATTTTGTAGATCCTTATGGAACTGCCGTTGGCGTAGTGAATCCGGATGCTCCCTTTAAAGTGGTAATTGAAGCACATGCGGATGAGATCAGCTGGTTTGTCAACTATATCAACCCTGAAGGTTTGTTATACCTTAAACGCAACGGTGGGGTTGATCACCAGATCGCTCCTTCACAGCGCGTTTTCATTCATGGTAAAAAAGGACCGGTGAAAGCCGTATTCGGATGGCCGGCTATTCATACCCGTTTATCCAATCCCGATCAGAAAGAACCCGTAGCAAAAGTGGATAACCTCTTCCTGGATTGTGGCGCGAGATCTAAAAAAGAAGTAGAAGAACTGGGAATCCATGTTGGGGCTGTTGTAACCTACCAGGATGGTTTTGATGAACTGGCCAACGGGTATTATGTTGCCCGCGCTTTTGACAACCGTATTGGCGGGGTGATGATTGCTGAAGTGGCCAGACTGCTAAAAGAAAATAAAAAGAAACTTCCTTATGGTCTGTATGTGGTAAATGCCGTGCAGGAAGAGATTGGTTTACGTGGTGCTGAAATGATCGCGCGCAGGATCAAACCCAATATTGCCATTATTACAGATGTGACCCACGATACTTCCACACCCATGATCAGTAAAGCGATTGAAGGGGATGTGGTTTGTGGCAAAGGTCCTTCGCCAACTTTCGGTCCGGCTGTTCATAATAAATTATTGTATCTCGTGCAGGAGGTGGCTGAGAAATCAGGTATCCCCCTGCAGATGCGCACCGTGAGCAGAAGTACCGGAACCGATACCGATTCCTTTGCCTATGCAAATGACGGTTGTCCATCGGTGTTAATTTCCATTCCGTTGCGTTATATGCATACGACTGTGGAAATGCTACATAAGAATGATATCGAACAAACGATTCAGTTGATGTATGAAACATTGCTGACACTTAGCCCTAAGACGAATCTGAGCTATTTATAATTAGGAAGTATGAATTATGAATTAGGAATTACTAAACCAATTCCTAATTCCTAACTCATAATTCATAATTCACACTTACCTGATGGTATCCCTTCACGTTTGTATAAAATGACCTGGCATAGCGGAACTGGAAACGGTTGAGAAGGAGACCAGCTCCAAAGGAGAAGCCGGTAAATCCATTGCTTGTATTGGCGATCGATAATTCTCTTCTACGCAAATGGTTATAACCGATTCCCAATTCAATTTTATCCCCGATAAATGCCTGTGCACCCAGTACTACATGCTGAAAAATCTGGTCGGCTGTTGATATGGTGCTGTCTGGTTTGTAAAGAATTAATCTGTGTAAATCGCGTAGGGTAAATGAAAATTGAAGAGGTGCCTTCGCCAGTCGTTTGGTAATACCTGCCTGCAGTTCAAAGGGAAGGTTTTCCGTTTGACCGGGTACAAAACTACTCAATTGCACTCCCATGTGTTTCATCACCAATCCTGCCTGGAATTGTCGCGCACTATCGTAATAATTCATGCCCATTGTAATTGCCATCCCGCTTGACCGGTAAGCGCCATAATTAGACTGAATAAACTGTAAAGAGCCTCCGTAATGCCATTTGTCGAGATACCGCCTGGAAGCCGTCAATTGCACCTGGTAATCGCGGGGATTAAAATTGCCCAATTCGTTGCCCGAAGGATCGGTTTGCAGAATGGATCCATACCCAATGTATTGCACCTGTGCGGCAAAACTCGTGGCGATTTTTTCTTTGTAGACAGCTGCCAATAAATAGTATTGTTTGATACCCGCCGGCATAGGAGTAAAGCTGAGCGAAAACTGGCTATGATGCGCGGGACGAAGCAGAGCAGGGTTTTGGTTAATAATGCTCGGGTCGCGACTAATCAGGCTGGTAGTTTCGCCACCAACAGAACTTTGCTGTGCTCCGGTAGGCAACCGCAGAAAACTAAAGATGGATTGACCTCCGGCAGTTTGCGCCTGTACAGTAAAACAGGCCCCAATTAAACAAGTGGCAGATAAGAAAATGATAAGAGATTTCAGCAATTGCATTCAGCTAGCCGGGTTGAGCAGGTAAAATAAAGAAAATCCCCCATTGACATGGGGGATCATTAACCCTAAAACAACCAACATGAAAAATTTCAATCGTATTAATTACAACGAACTCGTTGGATTGTTTATTAAAATTATTGTAAAGCCAGGTCTAAAACCTGTTGCATTTGTTTTACATAATGGAAGTTTAATCCTTTGATAAAATTGGGATCGATTTCTTCCACATCTTTTTCATTTTGCCAGCAAAGAATAATGTCTTTTAATCCGGCTCTTTTAGCCGCCAGCACTTTTTCCTTGATTCCACCAACGGGTAATACCTGTCCTCGTAAAGTTATCTCACCAGTCATCGCCAGGTAAGGTTTTACCTTTCTTCCGGTAAAGGCGGAGGTTAAGGCAGTTAACATAGTAACGCCGGCACTTGGACCATCTTTCGGTACGGCACCTTCAGGAACGTGAATATGAATATTTCTTTTCTGAAACAATTCAGGATCAATACCCAGTTTTTTAGCATTGGCTTGCAGATAGGTGAGGGCCGTTGAGGCACTTTCTTTCATCACATTACCCAGGTTTCCGGTAAGCCTTAATTCTCCTTTTCCTTCACTCAGGGTTGTTTCAATAAAAAGAATATCGCCTCCCACATAGGTCCATGCCAGTCCAACCGCTACTCCCGGCATGTTGGCTGTTTTGTAGATTTCATTACTATAGCGCGGTTTGCCCAGAATTTCGGTGATATCTGCAATTGTGAGGGTTGGTTTTGATTTTCCATGCATAGCAACTTCCTTTGCGATATTCCGCATAATAGCAGCCAGCTGACGATCCAGCTCGCGCACTCCACTTTCCCTGGTATAATCTTCAACCACTTTTTCCAGTACCTTATCACTGATGCGAATAGTTACTTTGCTCAGTCCATGCGCTTCTTTTTGTTTGGGAATCAGGTGCCTTTTGGCAATCTCAACTTTTTCTTCCACTGCATATCCGCTTAGGTCAATGATTTCCAGGCGATCTCTCAGTGCCGGCTGGATATTATTTATATTATTAGCGGTAGCTATAAAAAGAACTTTACTCAGGTCGTACTCAAGCTCCAGGTAATTATCGTAGAACGTATGGTTTTGCTCCGGATCGAGTACTTCCAGCAGGGCAGAGGAGGGGTCTCCCCGGTGATCGGCTCCCACTTTATCAATCTCGTCCAGGATCATTACCGGGTTGGAGGATTTTACTTTTCGAACAGATTGCAGAATACGGCCAGGCATTGCGCCGATATAGGTTTTTCGGTGTCCCCTTATTTCGCTTTCATCATGTAAACCACCCAGGGCCAGGCGAACATACTTACGTCCGATGGCGCTTGCAATACTTCTGCCAAGCGATGTTTTACCAATTCCCGGAGGGCCCACGAAACAAAGGATCGGGCTCTTCATATCGCCCTTCAGTTTCAGCACTGCGATATACTCAATTATTCGTTCCTTGATCTTATCCATGCCATAATGATCATGGTCCAGTACTTTTTTTGCATGTTCCAGATCGTAAGCATCCTCCGTATATTCTTCCCAGGGAAGATCCAGCATCAGGTCCAGGTGGTTGTATACGATGGAATAATCCGGAGTGGAGGGGTGCAAGCGCTCCAGTTTCTCAATCCCTTTCTGGAACATTTCAGCGGCCGCTTTTGGCCATTTTTTCTGTTCCGCCTTCTTCCGCATTTCCTTAATCTCCAATTCGTTGCTATCGCCACCCAATTCTTCCTTGATGCTCTTCATTTGCTGCTGCAGAAAATATTCCCGCTGCTGCTTGTCAAGCTCTGTTTTGGTTTTATTGGTAAGTTTATTCTTTAGTTCAGCGAACTGTAATTCCCGCTGGAGCAGTTGCATTAGGATATCGGCTCTTTCTCCGATATCGTTGGACTGAAGTATTTTTTGTTTCTCATGTAATTCAGTATTCAGGTTGCTGGATACAAAATGGATCAGAAATGCGGGGTTCTCAATATTTTTCAGAATGATGGCCGCCTCCGATGGAATATTGGGAGAAAGCTGAATGATCTGCGTGGCCAGGTCTTTTATATTAGCCACATAGGCTGCAAACTGATCGTCTTCCGGAGCTTCACCTTCCTCCAGTAGCGATACTTTGGCTCTGAAATAGGGTTCATCGGCAGTGAAACTTTCCAGTTTGAACCGACGTTTACCCTGGATGATGACCGTGGTGCCACCATCGGGCATTTTGATCAGCTTCACAATTTTAGCCACCGTTCCGATTGCTTCCAGATCGTTTTGTTTGGGATCCTCCACATTGCTGTCCTTCTGCGCCAGCACCCCTACCAGTTTATCTGCCTTATAGGCATCGTTTACAGCTTTGATACTCTTATCGCGACCCACTGTAATTGGCAGAACTACACCAGGAAAGAGTACCGTATTGCGCAGGGGAAGAATTGGCAAGTCCCCTGTAATTTCCAGTGTGGATCCATCATCACTTTCATGCTCGTTCAGGGGAATTATGGGGATAAAGTCCATTTCGTCTTCCGGCCTAAAGAAAAAGTTCCGTTCGTTCATATTCGTCTGTTGTTGTGACAAAATAACACATACTGCCTGTTTTACATAGGGCAGTTGCGGATTATTCGATAGGTCAACTATGGTGCCATGCCAGGATTTCTACACAAATTGGCGGACGCGACTCTTAAAAATGACATATAGTTAGGGGAGAGGCGCCGGCTACGGGACTGCAATCCTTATATTTGCGCCCCGTAGGTACAGCAAAAAACTGCGGAAAAATTCGATATGTCAGCATTGATGGACCAGTTAAAAGAAACGGTCGCGTATATCCAGGGGCAATGCTCCGTTCG
>JALOMU010000443.1 GCA_025455285.1 Flavihumibacter sp. | reverse complement strand
GAAAGTTTGAGGGAGCGGTATCCAACGGCCTCTTTTGTACCAGTATTTTATATGGGTAGTGAGGATGCTGATCTGGATGAACTGGGAAAGATCACCCTTGGCGGGGAAAAACTGATTTGGAATACAAATCAGAAAGGAGCTGTGGGACGGATGCAAACAAAAGGGCTTGAATCCTTATTGCAACGAATAGAGGGACAACTTTCGGTTCTTCCATATGGTCCGGAATTAATACAACTGCTGCGTACAGCCTACATTGAAACAAAGGATATTCAAACCGCCACATTCCACCTGGTGCATGAATTATTCAAGCAATATGGATTGGTGGTGCTGATCGCTGATCAACCGGATTTAAAAAGAATCATGCAGCCCGTATTTGAAGATGATCTCTTTAATCAAACTGCATCTGCCATAGTAACGGAGACGGTTAAGCGCTTATCTGCTTCCTATAAAGTGCAGGCCAATCCTCGTTCCATTAATTTATTTTATCTGAAAGATGATATCCGCAACCGGATTGAAAGAACGGAGAATGGGTTTTCGGTAGTAGATACCGGAATTGAGTTTACAGAGGAGAAAATGAAAAACGAGTTGGAGCAATTTCCTGAACGGTTCAGTCCTAATGTAATCCTTCGTGGTTTGTACCAGGAAACGATTCTACCCAATATCGCATTTATCGGGGGTGGGGGCGAATTGGCTTATTGGCTTGAATTGAAAGATTTGTTTCAGCATTACAAGGTTCCCTATCCAGTTCAGGTATTGCGCAATTCATTTCTGTTGGTACCGGAAAACCTGGCGGACAAAATTGATCGCATGGGTTTTACGCTTGCTGATTTTTTTCAGCCAACGGATGAATTAATGAATCAACTGGTGAAACGTGACAGTTCTGTACAGGTGCATTTAAGTTCAGAACTGCGTGATTCGCAAGCCTTTTATCAGCACCTGCAAAACCTTGCCGGAAAAATAGATACCACATTGCTGCCCCATGTGCAGGCATTGGAAAAACAAATGCTGTACCAGTTAAAGGAACTGGAGAAAAAAATGCTACGTGCTGAAAAAAGGAAATTCAGTGATCAGTCGCGCCAGTTACTAGCAATCCGAAACATCCTTTTCCCCAATAATTCGTTACAGGAAAGAGTTGAGAATTTTCTGCCTTACTATGCACAGCATGGCCCTTCTTTCATTGATAAAATTTATTCGGAAAGCCCGGCATTGGAACAGGCATTTACAATTGTGAAGTATGAAGTATGAAGTATGAATCATACATCATACTTGTTTGGGTTACCGTTTTCTTTCAGTTTCTCCACCTTTTGTAACACTTCAGCCTCAAGATTTTGTTTGTAGGAAGCTATTTTATCGCCGATGGTCGGGTCGAAGGCACCGATCATGGTGGCGGCCAGGATACCTGCGTTTTTAGCTGCATTAAGGGCGACTGTTGCTACCGGGATACCATTTGGCATTTGAAGTATGGATAAAACGGAATCCCATCCATCGATGGAGTTGGATGATTTGATTGGAACACCAATTACCGGAAGGGAGGTGATGGACGCTACCATTCCTGGAAGATGAGCAGCACCACCTGCTCCGGCTATAATAATCTTCAGTCCTCTTTCTCTTGCAGTTTGTGCATAACTCACCATTCTGAGCGGGGTCCTGTGAGCAGAAACCACGGTAAGTTCATAGGCAATTCCAAATTCAGTTAAAATATCTGCTGCAGCCTGCATAATGGGAAGATCAGAATCGGATCCCATAATGATTCCTACCTGTGGATTTTTAGAAGTTGACATATAGAATGGCGGGTATTTGTTTGCGCAAAGAACCGGAATTTCTAGTATTCAGTCACACCTTTTAAGCGCATTAATTCAATTTCAGCAAGTTTGGCATTGAATCGGGCTGCGATCAGCCGGTTATAACCATCTGCCAGACTAATCTGTGCTTCTCTTAATTCAAGATAGGTGCTAACTCCCTGTTTGAATCGTTCAAGTGCTATGAATACATTTTCTTTGGCCAGCACAATATTGTCCTCTTCCAGCGCCAGGTTCTTCTTTTGCAACTCATAATCGCGAAATGCATTGTTAATCTGTACGTCCAGCAGCGTACGGGTATTATCCAGTAACAATTCTTGCTGCATGATACTGATCCGGGCCTGTTGCTGAAGGCGCTTGGCATTCAATCCATTCAATATTGGTAAGGTTACACCAAACCCATAGTTAAAACCAAGGTTTCGGTTAAACAAAGGGGTGAAGTTATTGATAACCGCCTGGTTAGTCAATCGGTTCAGGTTGTAAGCCGAATTGAGACTGATAACAGGATATCTGTCTCCAACACGCTCTTTATACACCAGTTTGGCAATATCGATATTTTTGCGGGCCAAAAGCAATTGCGGACTCTGATTTTCAAGATCGGTTCGAATTTCATCCAAAGTAAGATCCTGCCGGATAGGAATGGAATCCATAACGTCATAAACCACGTTCTTCTCAAAGCCGATCAATTGATTCAGCTGTTCCTTTAATTGTTCGATTAAGGTGTTTTGCTGGTATTGTGAGGCGGTAAATGCATTCAGATCCACTTTTGCCTGCAATAATTCTGGTTTTGCTCCAAGTCCGACACTCAATTTTTTATCAGCCAGTTTCACTCTTTCCTCGCTGATACT
>JALOMU010000442.1 GCA_025455285.1 Flavihumibacter sp. | reverse complement strand
ACATAGGCTTCCTGGAATTTCCAGTTGATCCGGATACAGGTATTGAAAAGATCCAGCGCTTTTGTTTTGTTGCCTGTATTTACATAATAAACGCCCTTGATGAAATACGGGTCGCCCATTTCTCCCAAACTATCCCGGGCAATTACCCGGTCAGCCAATAGCAAAGCCCGGTCATTCTTCTGTTCTGCATAAATATTGGCAAGCGTTAGTCCGGTTAATAGCAAGGGCTGAAGCTTATAGGAATTTTCCAGGTCGCGAATCGCCGCTGCCGTATCTGTTTGCTCGAGGTAGAGCAATCCCCTTTCATACCAGGCTTCGAAATTGGCAGAATCTTCGGCTAAGAGCTTGTTGTACGACAGGATGGCTTCATTCGTAGCTCCATTGTTTACCAATGCTTCGCTTAAGCGTCGCTGAAAGCCTGTGTTTTCAGGATACTTTTTTATCAGTTCCTCCAGGAAACGGACCGCTTCACGGTTGTTTCCCAGCATAAAAAGCACATTCACCAATTGTTCAGCACTTGCTTCCGATGGCTGAAGCTCCCATGCCTTTGTCAGATCAGCCTGGGCCAGCCGTAGTTCATCCTGTTGCAACAATAAAGCTGCCCTGCGCTGGTATAAAGCTGTATTGTCAGGATCTTCATTTATACTATCTGTAATACTTTGATAGGGTGGCTGGGTTAGGATAGCAGCAACTTCCCCTTTTTCAGTATCCGAATTGTTACAGGCTGCACTAACTGCCCAAACGCCCAATAATAACCTGGCAAACCATGATTTCATCTGTCAAATCTATGGTTTTCAGTAAAAATGAGTTTATACCAATACATTTGCCGGGTAAATATTTGCTATTATGAGTTCGATTTCGTGGATCGCAGCAGGTTTATTGACGGTTATTTCAGGATTTTTTTCCAAAGAGAGCACACCCGTAAGGAATCAGCCTGCACCAATTGCCGATACCCTACATTATCCGGAAGAGACACATTTTAAAAATCTTCGTCAACTGACTTTTGGCGGAGATAATGCCGAGGCCTATTTCAGTTACGATGGCAAGTACCTGATTTTTCAGAAAACTTATGCAAAAGAGGGCATTCCCTGTGATCAGATCTATATTGGAAAAATTCCTACAACACCAGAAGAGGCATTTGTGCCTAAACTGGTGAGCACCGGAACAGGCAGAACCACCTGTGCCTACTGGTTGCCGGATGGCAAACATTTCGTGTATGCATCCACGCACCTCGGTTCAAAAGACTGTCCCCCGGTTCCGGATCGGTCCAAATATGGCAACAAATATATCTGGCCTTTGTACCCTTCCTATGATATTTTCCTGGCAGACACCAATGGCGTTATTGTCAAGCAACTGACCAATGCCAAAGGATATGATGCAGAAGCCACCATTTCACCGGATGGTAAAAAGATGATCTATACCAGTGATAAGGATGGCGATCTGGAACTCTATATCATGGATCTGAAAACCGGTAAAGAAAAGCGCATCACCCATGATATCGGTTACGATGGCGGAGCCTGGTTCAGTCCGGATGGCAAAAAAATCATCTGGAGAGCAAGCCGTCCGAAAACTGCCGAAGAAATCTCTTCTTATAAAGAACTGCTGGCCGAACACCTGGTGGCGCCTACCAATATGGAAGTGTTTACTGCTAACGCCGATGGTTCTGGTATCAAACAAATTACCAGCCTGGGACAAGCCAACTGGGCACCCATCTTTATGCCCGATAGCAAACGCATTCTCTTTGCTTCCAACCATGAATATCGCAGGGGATTTCCTTTTAACCTCTACATGATGAATGGCGATGGTAGCAACCGGGTCAAGATTAGTCGCGATAAAGGCTTTGACGCCTTTTCCATGTTCAGCTATGATGGCAAAAAAATTGTATTCTGCAGCAACCGAAATAATGGTGGTACGCGCGATACGAATATATTTGTAGCAGACTGGGTGGAATAATTGAATCATCAAAACCAAAGAATATGTACACGGGACTTTTGCATTTACACAGTTTTTTACGTTGGATCATCCTGATCCTGTTGCTGGTTGCCATTTATCGTCATTATACCGGCATGAGCAAAAAAGCAGGTTATACTGCCACAGACAGAAAAGTAGATTTGTTCTTAATGATCTCAGCGCATATCACGCTGTTGGTTGGTTTGTACCAGTGGTTTGTTGGTCCATGGGGATTAAAACTCATCCAGGCCAAAGGTTTTGGTGAAGTGATGAAGAACTCTGCGGAACGTTTCTTCGCAGTTGAACACTTTGTAGGAATGCTGGTAGTGATTGCACTGATCACTGTTGGACGCTCCAAGGGAAAACCTGCTACCGCCGGTGCGGCAGAACATAAAAAAGCATTTGGCCTTTTCATTGCAGCGCTGCTGCTGATTCTGCTCCTTGTTCCCTGGCCGTTCCGGGAAGAGCTGGGAAGAGGATGGTTGGCAAATTGAGAAGTGGGAAGTATGAAGTGAGACGTCAGACGTGAGACGTGAGAAGCCCCCTATTACGATGTGATCGGGGGCTTTTTTGTTAGGTGAATTTCATTCCTTCCATGGTTTTGAGGAAGGCCTTCATCTCTTCCAGGGTGCCAATACTCACCCGGCAATATTTGCCATCCGGCAATTCACTGGATCGCAATACTATGTTTTTTGCCAGCATATC
>JALOMU010000441.1 GCA_025455285.1 Flavihumibacter sp. | reverse complement strand
AAGGATGATGACCTGCGTGCTATTTTTCTCTACCTGAAAGCAAGCAAACCCATCAACAACGTGGTACCTGCTCCAAAACAACTTAGCGCACTCTAAACAGGACCCACCCCAAAAAATAAACCCGCCAATTGGCGGGTATTTTTTTATCACTCCAAACGCTATACCATTACTCCATGCTCCCTCTTCCATTCCTCCCTTTTCCTTTCCTCCCGCTTCCTTTCCTCCACCATATTCCATTTCAGCAAGGGTAACTGCCCCAGTATCTTCTCCAGTAACAGTTCAAAAACAGGTGCAGGTAAACTGGCTTCCATCGAATTCAGCCATATGGCAATGTCTTCATCATCCATATCTTTAATCATCCAGGAACAAAGCTCCAGCCATTCCGATAAAGGTTGTTTGCCTTCAATCCGGAGCTGTAACATATAAAGTGCATCGTCCGAATAATGCTTCCACAACAAGGGATTTAGCATTTCTTCCTGCCGCTGCATGGCCTGAATCACCCAATCTGACAAATTCCGGAAACTGGATCTGAAAAGAACCCCAGCCCATTTATTGGCACGGTCGGATCCTGCTTCTTTATCAAAAACCAGCATATGATCCAGGATTCGGTCCAATGGAGAATAACGCGCTGGCTGGCTCGCCGCAAAACATTCCGGTACTTTTTTCTCAAAAACCAGCAAGGCAGGAATGATATACCTGCTTTCTTCCTCAGCCTGCCGCTGACAGGCAAGCACCAGTTCGATCACCTGGTCGAACCGATGCTGCACCTGTTGAGGTTTGGTAAAATTGGTAAACTGCAATTGCAGGCTGGCATCCAGCAACTGCGCCCTTAGCGCGCTGTGCGATGTCTGAAATAAGTTGAACCTGCGCATGTCAATAAGGTTTAATTGCTTGCTTCGCGGTATACAAAGTTTTCAAGTGTAATCTCCCGGCTCGTTCCAACCCTCGCAATCTTCATTTTAGTTGGATAAAACCCTGCCACTTTGAATTTCTGCGGTTGAGGAATGGCTCTTTCAAAGAGATTTGACTGTTCGATAAAAGCTTTGGTTACCATTGGCTCCAGGAAAGTTACTTTTCCATTATAGGAACCATAGATAAATGTTTCTGTAAATGATGACCCGTTTAACTCTGGTGCCGTTGCATCCAGCCAATGTTTTCCCATCTGAGGAACTCCACCAGGAGGCGCGATATAAGTTGCCGGGAGGAAAGCTGCATCCGGAAGGTTATCAAATCCGGCCGCATTCGTTTCATAGGGAGGAATGGTCAACCGCTCTGCTTCACTGATCATATAAAAATGAAAATCAAAATGCGGTTTGGTATAGACATTCTCGGGTTCATGTCCAGCAGGATTCCAATCCAGCCCTATGTGATTAAAGGGATTTACCGTTACCGATTGAACAGGTAATGGAAGCGTCACACTATTGGCATGATCATGTCCCTGGTCACCGCCTATGGGTAAATGATTCCATGCCTGGTCATTTATGGATATTCCGATCTTCTCTGGCTTAGCATCCTTTGCCAATTGAATGAAGGCATGTGCTTTTCCTCCGTGAAATGCTACCTGCGGGCCTTTGAATATGCCACCTTTCTGATCATTGTTCTTATTACAGGCACTAAATCCGATAATCGCTGCCAACAGCAGCAGCTTTGTTGCTCTTTTTTTCATGTTGGTTGTTTTTATGGTTAATGGTTAATGA
Organism: Flavihumibacter sp.; assembly: GCA_025455285.1. Classification (GTDB taxonomy): domain Bacteria; phylum Bacteroidota; class Bacteroidia; order Chitinophagales; family Chitinophagaceae; genus Flavihumibacter. The sequence goes on along the minus strand of JALOMU010000441.1, from coordinate 972 downwards.
ATTTTTCAACAGCAATTCCCGAACATACAAGGCCGTTAGTGCCTGGGGCTGGTATTGCAGGAACTCCCGCGACATTTCTTTCACGCGCTGGCGATAGCTTTCCTGCTGTAGGATTTCCTCCACTGCTGCACGTATCTTTCCAGGTTTGGGTCGTTCTGTTTTCAGGTTGATGCCCAGGCCGAAATAACCGACCCTGGCATTGATCTCATTCTTACCCTCATGGATACCCGCAACTACCATGGGCACTCCATGTTGAATTGACAACAATACGCCCCCATATCCGCCATTCGATACATATACATCAGTATATGGCAAGACTTCATCAAAAGGGATATAATCCTCAATGATAATATTGGGTGCGCTGTATTTTTTCAATAGTGCCTCGCTACCAAACCCACCCGTGGTTACCACCAGCAGACAATTGCTGTCTTTCAATGCTTCAATGGCCGGTTCCAGTAATTTGGAACTGTCTTTTTCAAAGGTTCCCTGTGTGATGAGCAAAACCCGGTTATAGGACGATAACCTGGCATCGTACCAGGGTTCCCGGTTCTTCCATTTTTTCAGAGGCAAAACCGGACCGATATACCGAATCTGGTCACTGAGATCCGGGCGTTCGTATTCAAACCCTGGCGTGCCACTTTGCAGGTATAGGTCGGATTTGGTAATACACATATCAAAGAGATACTGGTTGCCATGTTCAATTCCATGTTGTTCCAGCAGGGAATGCATCAACCGGAAGGAGGGCTTAAAAAGAAAATCCAAAACCAGGCATCGCAGAAAACGATGGAACAGTTTTCCAAGCAGGGTATGTGAGGGTGTTAGTCCAAGGCCCATTGGAGGAAGCTGCGTTGAAGTTTCAACGAGTGGTACAATACCAATTGAAAGCACCGGAATGTTCATTTTTTCTTTCACATAGGGAATACCCATGAAAGCACAGTCAGCTACCAGCAGATCAAAAGGAAATTCAGCATA
>JALOMU010000019.1 GCA_025455285.1 Flavihumibacter sp. | reverse complement strand
CAACTTATATGGAAAAAGAAAAAGCTGCGGAACTGGTTCTATCTGCCCCCTACGATTATATTGTCGACTGCATTGATACCCTCTCTCCCAAAGTGATGCTGCTGAAGGCTTGTGTTGAGGCCGGAATTCCGGTGGTAAGTTCACTGGGTGCGGGAGGAAAAATGGATCCTTCACTGGTTACCATCGCGCCATTGGAAGAGTCGAAAGAGTGTACGCTGGCCCGTTATGTGAGAAAACGATTGCATAAACACGGTATTTACAAAGGGATCACAGTGGTTTATTCTCCCGAAAAAATTGATCCGGAAAAAGTAATCGTAACAGAGAAAGCCTATCCCAAAAAATCTCTGATCGGAACCATCTCCTATATGCCTGCGATTTTTGGATGCCAGTGTGCGAGCGTGGTTATTCGCGCTCTGATACAACCTGAAAGGAAAGCTTAAAGGATTTTCGCTTTCAATTCTTCCAGGCTCACGATTCCCTGCTGTTGCCAAACCAACTGTCCTTTTTTGTACACAAAAAAATGTGGCAGCGCATCCACTTTGAGTTGTTTCATTAATTCTGTATGAACGCCGGCATCAATTTGAGCCAGTTTGAATTGAGTAGGTAGATCCTGTTGTAATTGTTTTAATACTGGTTCCATTTTTCGACAGGGAGGACACCAACTGGCACCGGCATCTACCAAAACCACCTCTGCAGAAAGGATAAGATTTTCATACTCTACACTGCTCATTTGTTTGGTTGCTTCCTGTTGTTCCAGGGGAAGCCCCTGCTTTTTCCAGGCATTCAAACCTCCTGCCATTTCCGTAACCTGGAAACCTTTTTTGCGCAAGGATTTTGCAGCATCCGCACTCCTGACACCACTGGCACAATAAATATATATGGGCTTAGCCAGATCCAGGTGTTGGGTACGCGTTGCAAATTCCTGACTATTCAGCCAGTCTGCCTGCAAAGCTCCTTTTATATAACCGCCTTTGAATTCTTCAGCAGTTCGAACATCCAGCAATTGGTAACTATTGCCTTCCTCTAATAAAGCCTGGAATGCTGCAGGCGAAACGGATTTTCCGGATTGCCCGTTCAGGTTGCAGCTCCAGCAAACAGCAGCCATCAAAAAAATGCCTAGCCAGGTTTTCATGTAAGTTCCTTTTTTTCAGCTACAAAGTTAGTGATCCCTTTCAGCTCTTCAATCAAATGGTATACAATCGGACATCTGCCGTAATGCATGAGGGTACTAAAAATCCGATCACGGAACCCCTCCCTGTGCAATCCGGGGAATTCCCGGCATTCTGCAAACCGGTCTTCATAAATCGAGCACTTATTTTCAAACAGAAAATGACAGGGAATGGTATTGATGATCAATTGGCCGCCCAAACTTTCTTCCAAATGAGAATATTTTAACTCTGCAAGTGTACAGCCCAAACGATCTGCCAGCGCACTTGCTTCCTGTTGGGTTACATTGATCATCAGGCTCCTGCAGCAATTGCCACAGGCAGTACAATCAATTTTTGCTGATATATTGAAATTCAACTCATATACCAGTTCATCAAGGTTACCGGCAAAAGCTCCCAGAAAGCGTCTGAACTGCTCATTCTCCAATAACCGCTCTTCTGACTCCTTTGCTATAAACCTAAGATTAATAGGGTAGGTGGAGGAATTATTCATCCTCCTCCTCCTCCCATTCTTCTTCTTCCTCTTCGTCGTAAAGAGACAATACAGCGGAAGCACTTTCATAATCCAGTTCCTCAACAATTTCTTCAATCGGGTCGGTTCTCTTTTTCCAGAAATCCTCCTCTATTTGTCCGAAACTGCGGAGCAACATACATTTGTCTGTCAGTGCCAACACCGAAATCAATTCGATATCGGTATCTTTTTCGCTTCTCAACAGGTAAAAATTACCTGGTTGTAAGTCAGCATAAGTTGCCATATAATTTGTTTTTACGGGTCTTTACCTAATCCGGCTTATTCCTCCCCATCCTCATAATAGGCATCCTCACTGCTGTAATAGGCCGCTTGCCATTCTTTAATTTTCTCTTCCGACAATAACTCCAGGATCTCATGAATGGAATCCTGTTTTTTTCTCCATTCTGTTGTTTCTGTCTCCCCAAACCTGGTTATGAACAGACAGTAATCAGTTTCCAGATTCACTTTTATCAGTGAAATAGGCCCTTCCGGCTGCTCCTGGATCAGATAATAACAACTCGTCTCCAATAAGGAATAGTTATACATACGCTACGATTTTTCAACAATTAAACTAATATAACGGGTTGTAAATCAGAACTATATGGGTTAGTATCGGGCCGTGTGGTTAAGGCTCTGCCGGGGTTAGTAAGAGGGCAGTTGAAGCTTGTTAACCGGTGCGGGAGATCAAAAATAAGATTAATCCGGCACCTCTGCAACGGGGTTTTAACCTTGCTTCAAATTTAATTTAGGCTTAATTTATCTCACTTGATTTTCAACTAGTTAGATCCAAAATTGGGTTATCCACAGCCGTGCAGAAAGCCGGTGCGGCCAGATGGTCCTACTTTTTTATATTTGCCCGCTTGAGCAGCATAGATCGAAAGGCAGCTATAAAATCGAAAGCGTATGGCAGAAATTAGTAAAAAAGGAGCGGAGTATACCGAAGATTCAATCAGAAGCCTCGATTGGCGGGAACATATCCGGCTAAGACCCGGTATGTATATTGGTAAACTTGGAGATGGCAGCAGTGCGGATGACGGCATATATGTATTAATCAAGGAAGTGCTCGATAACTGTATTGATGAACATATGATGGGATATGGAAAACAAATTGAAATATCTATCAAAGACCGTTCTGTTACGGTTCGTGACTATGGTAGGGGGATTCCTTTGGGAAAGGTCGTGGATGTGGTAAGTAAAATCAACACCGGAGCCAAATATGACAGCAAAGCCTTTCAGAAAAGCGTTGGACTAAACGGTGTAGGTACCAAAGCTGTGAATGCCCTCAGCACTTACTTTAAAGTTACAGCCTATCGGGAAGGCAAAGAAAAGTCCGCGGAATTTGAACGCGGTGTGCTGACCAAAGAATATAAGGAAAGCAGTACCCAACAAGCAAACGGCACACAGGTTCAGTTTTTCCCGGATGATACAGTGTTCAGAAATTTTCATTTCCAGGAAGAGTATATTGAAAACCTGCTCTGGAATTATTGTTTCCTCAATGCCGGACTGGTGATCGTTTTCAATGGCAAAAAATTTGTCAGCAAAAATGGTTTGCTGGATCTCCTGCAACGTAAAACCAATGAAGATGAGTTACGCTATCCAATCATCCATCTGAAAGGAGAAGATATTGAAGTAGCGGTTTCTCACAATAATGATTACGGAGAAGAGCTGTTCAGTTTTGTAAACGGTCAACATACCACACAGGGTGGTACCCACCAGCAGGCTTTTCGCGAAGCCTATGTAAAAGTAATCCGCGATTTTTTTAAGAAAGATTATGAGGCTGCCGATATCCGAGCCAGCATTGTTGCGGCAGTAGCAGTTCGGGTGGTGGAACCCGTATTCGAATCGCAGACTAAAACCAAACTTGGTTCTCAGTACATCGAAGAAGGTGGACAAAGTATGAAAAATTTTGTGCTGGAATTCCTGGCTAAGGAACTTGATAATTTCCTGCACAAACATCCTTCAACTACTGAGGCGCTCAAGAAACGGATTGAACAAAGTGAACGGGAACGAAAGGAACTTGCCGGCATCAAAAAACTCGCCAACGAAAGGGCCAAGAAAGCCAACCTGCACAATAAAAAACTGCGCGATTGCCGGTTTCATTACAATGAGGAACCAACAGGAAAAGACAAGGAAGCAGTTGCCCAGAAACAACGAGAAAGTACCATCTTTATCACCGAGGGTGATTCGGCAAGTGGCTCCATAACCAAAGCACGCAATGTTGAAACCCAGGCTGTGTTCAGCTTAAGAGGTAAGCCCCTCAATTGCTTCGGACTTACCAAAAAAGTGGTGTACGAAAACGAAGAATTCAACCTGCTGCAACATGCGCTAAATGTGGAAGATGGTATTGAAAACCTGCGCTACAATAATATCGTAATTGCAACCGATGCAGACGTGGACGGTATGCATATCCGGTTGCTGCTCTTGACATTTTTTCTGCAGTTTTTTCCCGACCTGGTTAAAAATGGGCATGTGTATGTTTTGGAAACACCCTTATTCCGTGTCCGGAATAAACAGGAAACCATTTACTGTTACGATGAGTCCGAAAAACAGGCAGCCATCAAAAAGCTCGGTAACAAACCCGAAATCACGCGATTTAAAGGGTTGGGTGAAATATCACCGGATGAATTCGCCCGTTTTATAGGTGAAGACATGCGCAAACAACCCGTATTGGTGATGCCTGAAACCCATATCCAGCAATTGCTCGAGTACTATATGGGTAAGAATACACCACAACGGCAGGATTTTATCATCGACAACCTTAAGATTGAACTGGACCTGGCAGAAGAATTGCCTCAATAATTAATGGAATCATGATTCATATTGTTTTCAATGAACCGGATATCGCTGTTTTAAAACAAGCGATTGAAATGGATGAGAGCTTGCAGGGTGAAGTATTGCTGATCCGCGACGACTATGCGGTTGGTCCTATCCAGGATTTATACCGGGGGGAAGGGCGGGAAGCCCGATTAGCCTGGTGGAAAGAGGTATTGGCAGGTGGCGATTATGAGAATAAGATAGAATCATCCGAAGTCGACGATTATAAAACTGTTGCAGAACTGGTTGGAACACTCCGACGCAACCCAGAAGAAATCGCCTGGATATGGGCTGCACAGAATAAACACGATGTAAGCGGATATTACTGGCTGCTGCATTTCATGAAAGAGTTCCAGGGAAGAATATTTATTCTGTATTTGAACAACCTGCCATTCCTGAATGAAAAAGGACAGTTATTTTATCCAACCTGGCTGAGCACCATTCCCCCAAAAGAATACTTAAAAGCCAAAAAACTTGCCAGACCCATCACCCTGAGTGAATTTGAAGTGGATCCGGATGAATGGCTGAAACTGGCTTCCGAAAATAAAGGGGTACGCATACTGGAAGGGGGAAAAAAACTGGCGCAATTTGAGTACGATTACTATGATGCCGACCTGCTAAAATTCATTACCGCAGATTGGCAGAAAGCCAGCAAAATCATCCATCAGTTCCTGTCCAAAAACAAACAGACTACCGGTGATGCATACCTGCTTTGGCGTTTGAAAACACTGGTTGCTACAGGTGGCCTTGAAGTACAGGGAGAACTCAAAAACATGAAAGATTTTGAATTGAAACTGGCAGGCGCTCCTGTTACTGAAACAGCATGATTCAGGCAGTTCACCATATAGCGGTTATTGCCGGGGATTACCAGCGCAGTAAAAAATTTTATACGGAACTGTTGGGTTTGGAGCCCATAAGGGAAGTATACCGAAAAGAGCGCAATTCCTGGAAGCTGGACCTGGCATTGAATGGACAGTATATAATTGAACTGTTCTCTTTTCCGGATTCGCCAGCAAGACCAAGTAGGCCTGAAGCCATGGGTTTACGTCACCTTGCTTTTGCAGTAACTAATCTGGAACAGGCAATCAGTTCTCTGCAACGAAAAGGAGTGGAGGTTGAACCCATCCGTATAGATGAATACACCGGAAAACGATTCAGTTTTTTCCAGGATCCGGACGGTTTACCATTGGAACTGTATGAACAATAAATAAGAAAGGAAAATGTCGAAAGGGAAACAAAACGAAAGCTATTTGCAGGATTCAGGGGTACAGGGACAGTACAAAAACTGGTTCCTGGACTATGCTTCCTATGTTATATTGGAACGTGCGGTACCTGCAATTGAAGACGGATTAAAACCTGTGCAGCGCAGGATCCTGCATGCCATGAAGGAAATGGATGATGGCCGTTTTAATAAGGTTGCAAACATCATCGGTCAAAGCATGCAGTACCATCCACACGGAGATGCCAGTATTGGAGACGCGCTGGTGAACATGGGACAAAAAGACCTGCTCATTGAAACCCAGGGAAACTGGGGCGATGTGCGTACAGGGGATGATGCTGCTGCCCCACGTTATATTGAAGCCCGCCTTAGCAAGTTTGCCCTGGAAGTTGCCTTCAATGCAAAAACCACAGAATGGCAACTTAGTTACGATGGTCGTAAAAACGAGCCGATCACCCTTCCGATGAAATTCCCCTTGCTGCTCGCCCAGGGTGCGGAAGGCATTGCAGTAGGGTTATCTACCAAAATTCTGCCCCATAACTTTTGTGAGCTGATTGATGCATCCATCAAGTACCTGAAAGGAAAGCGATTTGAAATCTTTCCCGATTTCCAGACTGGCGGTATGATTGATGTTACCAATTACAACGAAGGTAAAAGGGGGGGTAAAGTAAGAGTCAGAGCTATCATTGAAGAATTTGATAAGAAGACGCTGCTGATTAAAAGCGTTCCTTATGGGGTTACCACATCCGGACTAATCGACTCCATCATCAAAGCCAATGATCAGGGTAAGATCAAGATCAAAAAAGTAACGGATAATACAGCCGCTGAAGTAGAGATCCAGGTAGATCTTGCCCCCGGCATATCACCGGATATTACAATTGATGCCTTGTATGCTTTCACGGATTGTGAAATCAGTATTTCTCCCAATGCCTGCGTAATCGTAGATCAGAAACCACGATTCCTCAGTGTACAGGACCTGCTCATCAATGCCACCGATAATACCAAAGAGATGCTTCAGAAAGAACTACAGATCAAACTGGGGGAACTGGAGGAAAAGTGGCATTATACCTCCCTGGAAAAAATCTTCTTTGAAGAAAAAATTTACAAGGAGCTGGAAAAAAAACATGAAACCTGGGAAAAAGTACTGGAAGCCATTTCCAAAGGTTTTGCACCCTTCAGAAAACAACTGAAGCGTGATATCACCAGGGAAGATGTTCTTAAACTAACGGAGAAGCCTGTCCGTAGAATTTACCGGCTGGATATCGAGGAACTGAACAACCAGATCAAAGGATTGGAAGGGGATATCAAACAGGTTAAATATGACCTGGATCACCTGACAGAATATGCCATCGCTTATTACGAAAACCTCCTGAAGAAATTCGGTAAAGGGCGAGAACGAAAAACAGAGATCAAGCCTTTCGAAGCGATCCAGGCCAAGCAGGTGGCCATCGCCAATACCAAAGTTTATGTTAACCGGAACGATGGCTTTATTGGTACTTCTCTGAAAAAAGACGAACTGGCTTTTGAATGTTCCGACCTGGATGATATCATTGTCTTCACCCGCAGGGGCTTGATGAAGGTAGTTCGGGTAGGGGAGAAAGTATATATCGGAAAAGACATTATTCACGTTGCAGTCTTCCAGAAAAACGATGAGCGAACCACTTATAACATGATTTATGTGGATGGTGGTTCTGGTACCAGTTTTGCAAAGCGCTTTAATGTAACAGGCATAACCCGTGACAAAGAATACGATCTTACCAAGGGGTCCGATAAAAGTAAAGTACATTACTTCACTGCGAATCCGAATGGAGAAGCAGAAGTGATTACGATTGTTTTAAGTCCGAATTGTACAGCCCGCAACAAAACCTTCGAATTCTATTTTGAGGAAATGGAAATCAAGGGCAGGGGAGCAATCGGAAACCAGGTAACCAAATATCCAATTAAATCTGTTAAGCTGAAAGAAGCTGGCAAATCAACGCTTAGTGCCATTAAACTCTGGTTTGATGACAAATTCGGACGCTTAAATACGGAAGAAAAAGGACAGTATCTGGGAAATTTTGACGGATCTGAAAAACTGCTGGTTGTTTACGAAGACGGTAATTACGAATTAACCGATCTGGAGATGACACAGCGTTTTGATCCTGAAAAAATCCTGCTGCTGGAAAAATTCAATCCGGAAAAAGTGATCACTGCAGTGTACCTCGACAACGAAAAGCTTCAATTTAACATTAAGCGATTCAAAATTGAAACCTCCACCTTGCAGAGTAAGTTCCTTTTTATCAAAGAAGGAAAAGGAAACCGACTGGAAGCGATTACCACGCAAAGCAAACCTGTTTTGCTGATCCATTCAGGAAGGGGCGTGCAAAGTCGCACCCAGAAAATTAAAGTAGCCGACTTTATTGATGTAATGGGCTGGAAAGCAGTCGGAAACAAACTGGCCGACTTTACGAAAACCACTGAAATGGAATGGGAAAAACCCCTGGAAGAAGATGGTCCGCAAGGCAATCTTTTTCTGGATAATTGATAGTATAATAAATTAAAAGGCCGGCCTTCCATCAGAAAGCCGGCCTTTTTTGTCTCACGTTTCACGTCTGACGTCTCACTTCTTCCCCGCTTCCCTCTTCCGAATCCTCACCGATCCATTCTGCTGCAAGTTACTGGAGAGGAATACTTCCTGTGGAGTATCACCATCGTACACCACCATCAGTGCCGTATTCGGCGGAATTCTTCCCAGGTTTTCCGCAAACATGGCAAGATCATGGAATTCCTTGGACGGATCCAGTTTGATATAGATTGTTGTAGCTTTTGCAGAGATCATTTGTTTCTCCAATATCGGCGTTCCATTCAGGAACACAGATATGCTATCGCCGTCAATATCTCCATTGTCATAGAAACTCACCCGTATTGAATCCGAGGAAACTTTCACTTCAGACGTGATAATTGTCTGGCGTTGTTTAAATCTTGAAATCAGGGAATTGGCGTCCAGGCTTGGACCTTTAACGGTTTCTCTGGTCAGTCCGGGCAAGGTAGTTGCTTTCCGAATCTCCGGACCATCCTCATCATCCATTACTATCACGTCTTCAACAGATGGTTGCCAAACTTTTTTAGCAAGCCCTTCATTGATAACGGAGTCTTCCTGCACCAGTGAGTCTAAGGAGAAAAGAACTCTTAACTCGGGACAGGTATACTTATACTGACCATCAGACAAGAAATTACCCCTGACAAAACTACCTACCTTGGAAACCCGAAGCGTACCTTCAAAGCTCATATTACAGGTAACTCCATCAATGGAATTTTCCTTGTAAAATACAACGGGTATGTCTTTGATAGTAACCTGGCGGGTCTTTGGATCATAGGTCCCTTTTACATAAAAGCTTTGGTAACCATTCCGGAAATAATATCCGAAAATACCCTCCACTTTATTTCCCTTTTGTTTGATAATAAGTTGGGTGAGATAGTTGTTGAATGTGCCATCCAGCACCACGTCAGCCTTTCCATACCAGCTACCAGCCAGCGTTTGCGCCTCTGAACGGAGGCCAATACATAATAAGGATATCAGAATTAAACGATGCATAGGGTCAAATTAATGAAAAAACACAGTAATAATGGACTTTTACTATAGGATATTTTACATGCAATAAATTACTTTACATAACGTTTTAGGTCGCGCTCCACGTCTCTTTTTTTAATGGTTTCCCGTTTATCATAAAGCTTTTTACCTTTTCCCAAACCAATTTCTATTTTGGCCAGGTTACGGTCATTGAAAAAGATTTTAAGCGGTACAATGGTATACCCCTTTTCCTTTATTTTCCCTTCTAGTTTCCGTAACTCCTTCTTTCTCAGTAATAATTTTCGCTCCTGGGTAGGCTCATGGCGCTGGGTAGTACCAAATGCGTAATCGGATATATGGAGGTTTTTGACATATAATTCTCCCTTGTGAAACTGGCAATAAGCATCATTGAAACTTAGTTTACCAGCCCTGAGTGATTTTACTTCTGTTCCTACCAATACAATACCTGCCACATATGTGGTTTCAAAAAAATACTCATGAAAGGCCGACCGGTTCCTCAATTCCACAACAACTCCTTTCTTTCTACTTAATTATTGAATAGGATGAGCAGGGTATTCAGGCGCTCTTTTAATTCTTTGCGGTCTACGATAAAGTCCAGGAATCCATGCTCCAGCAAAAACTCACTGCGCTGAAATCCTTCCGGCAGGTCTTTTTTGATGGTTTCCTTGATTACACGCGGACCAGCAAAACCAATCAGAGCTCCTGGTTCTGCTATATTCAGATCGCCCAGCATACCAAAAGATGCGGAAATACCTCCAAAAGATGGGTCTGTGAGGAAAGAGATATAGGGAATGCGGGCATCTGTCATTTGTGATAATTTTCCCGAAACCTTGGCTAATTGCATCAGCGAAAAAGCGC
>JALOMU010000440.1 GCA_025455285.1 Flavihumibacter sp. | reverse complement strand
ATGGTGCGATCGCCTACTTTAATTTCCTGGTCTTCAAACCCGATGCTGGAAATAATCAGGGTAGCATTGGCCGGAACAGCAATGGTGAAATTACCATTTGCATCAGCCGAAGTACCTCCGGTTGTTCCCTTTACTTTAATTGAAGCGCCGGGCAGGGGTTCACCTGCGGCATTGGTAATTCGACCATTCACCTGTTGTTGCTGGAATTCTACTCCCTTGAATTTGATCACTACCAGGTAGTTGTCGAGCACTTCGTAGGTGAGGTCGGTATTTTCCAGCAGTCGATCCACCACTTTCAACACCTCTTCATTGTTGGTAGAGATGTTCACCTTGTCGTTTTCATTAAATAAGGCGAGGTTGTAGAGGAAGCGGTAACTGGATTTACGTTCGATGGTGGAAAGGGCTTTTTTGATATTTACCCCATCCATTTTAAGACTTACCCTGGTTTGGGAATAAACCCCAGCAGAAACCTGGAGGGCACATACCAGCATAAACAGAGCAGTCAATTTCATAATTCGGAAAAACTTTAGCAGCAATGGTTGACACAATAGCGTGCCACCATATGAAGTTTTTTTCATACTTTGAGCAATTAGGGTTACATAAACAGGTTTATCAACATTGCGAGCGTTGATAGCATCTTAAGTATCCTGCGGGAAATGTTGGCGCATTTCCCGTTTTTATTAGGAGGAGTTTGGCGTCATATGCAATCGTTTTTTATATGTTTAAGGTGAGATAATCACGGTATCGTTTTTAATGCTATAATTGAAATTGGCAGTTATTTTCAATCCTTTAAGCGCTGTTTGAAGAGATTCGCCCTTAAAAGAACCAGTCAGCCGGATTTTTTGAATATCCTGAGAAGTAAAAATTATTTTCACACCGTACCAGCGTTCCAGTTTGGGAGCCAGTTCCGCAAAGGTTTCCGCATCGAAAATCAGGATATTGTCCACCCAGGAAGTTTCAACGATTACCTGTTCTTTTTCGTGATAGTTTACCTGATCTAGTACAACCTGTGGAGCAGTCCTAACGGCCTTGGCTACCTGCGGCTGACTGGGTTTGGCAACTATACTGTCCAGTTCTGAATTGACAACCAGCTTTTCATTGGGCTTCAGGATGATTTTTTCCCTGGGCCTGTTTTTGATGCTGACTTCTACACTACCGCGGATAAGGCTGGTTTCGGTAGTTTTTTCCCCCGGGTAGGATTTCACATTAAAGGCGGTACCCAATACCCGAATATCCACATTGCGGGCATGGATCAAAAATGGCCTGGAAGAATCCTTTACTACGTCAAAATAGGCTTCCCCGGTAAGGGTCACTTCCCGCAGGCTGTTTCCAAATTCTTTTCCATAGGTCAGTTTCGAACCGGCATTCAGCCAAACCTGGGTTCCATCGGGTAACATGATCTTGGAGCGGGATCCATTTTTGGTGGACACTTCACTATTAAGGGCAAGAGCGGGTGTTGATTCGCTGCCGGCGGGGGAGGATTCTTTCATTAAAAAATACCATCCCGCAATAAAAACAACCAGTGCAACTGCCATCCATTTAAGCCATTTGAACCGCTTCGGTTTTTCTTCAAACTCTATTACATCCTGATTTTCAACCGGTTCTAATTCAATCCCCTGTGCTTTCATTCTTTCCAGGTGCCGCTCGAATGCCTGGCTGGCATCTTCTGTTACGGGCAGGGAATGAAACCAGAGATCGGAAATGGTTTGCAGGGAGTAATGCAATTCAGGGTTTTCACGCAGGGTTTGTTCCAGCTCCTCCAATTCATGGACGCTGGCTTCTCCTGCGAGTTTTTTGGCAACAATTTCCCAAATCCTGTCTTGCATGTGTAGGTTGTGAATATGTAAGACACGGAAAAGGAGGAGTTACCCTGAAAGCATGGAAGAAAAATTTTTGAAAAGGGGACAAAGGGAACGGGAGACAGAGGAGACGGGGGACAAAGGAGGCATGGAAGAAGGGGAACGGAAGAAAGAAAACCTAACGTTTACCGGTGGGCAGGGTTTTGCGGGGGTCGAAGCGGATGGCTTCCCCGATGCGCTTAAGGGCGATACTCATCTGGGTTTCAACTGTTTTGATGGATACTTTCAGCAATTCGGCTACTTCCCGGTATTTGAGTTCATCCTCTTTTACCAGTTTGAAGATCAGTTTACAGCGGGCAGGCAGGCTGTTGATCGCGTCCGCAATCATTTTTTTCATTTCGGAGGTAATCAGCATGCGCTCCGGATCGTACTGCAGGGACTGCAACTCGATGGGCAACTCACTCAGATCAGTCACCATCACTTTATTGTGACGGGTAATATAATTGATAGCCGTATTGCGGGTGGCGGTGTACAGATACAATTTAAGATTGCTGACATGTTCCAGGCGATTACGCTTTTCCCAGATGGTAATAAATACGTCGGATACTATTTCCTCGGCCGACTGCCGGGATTTGATAAAGCCACTTGCGAACTGAAGAAGAGGAGGGAAAAATGCCATATACAACTCCCGATAGGCCTGTTGGTCGCTGAAACGCGCAATGCGTTCCTTCAGGTATTGTATTCTGGCAGGAGCAATCATATCTAGCAGCAGCAGTTAAAAGCAAAATCGAGGTATAAATGTACAATAATGAACCAGTTGCGGAATATTTTTTTCCGGAAGCCACAAATCGCCCGGGTTTTTATATTTTTGCGGCC
>JALOMU010000439.1 GCA_025455285.1 Flavihumibacter sp. | reverse complement strand
CTTCTCCCGGATCAGTCCACAGATCATAAAGTGCCAGCCTTACTGAGTCGTTACCATATTTTCCCGGAAAACCATTTAATCCTGGAATTGCAGGCGGACCATAGGTTTGTGAATTGGCCGGGAAGACCAACTTGAAGCGGTTATTTCGAATCGCTTTGAGGTTGTTTTTATCGTAATAATAAACAAACTCGGATCTCCCAAGCTCCGGATTTTTGCCAATTAAATGAGCCGACATATTGATTCCATCAATTTTTTGAGAAGGAGACGGTGCTCCGCATAAACTGACAATAGTGGGTAAAACTTCCATAGTTGTTGCCAATTGGTTGTTTACCAGTCCGGCTGGCAACACTCCCTTCCAACTTATGATACAGGGAACTTTTACTCCACCCTCCCAGGCTGTGCCTTTGCCTTCACGCAAGCCGGACGTATTACCTGCATGATTACCAAAAGTCAGCCATGGGCCATTGTCGCTGGTAAATATGATCAGTGTATTTTCGAGCAGTTTGTTTTCCTTTAATGTCTGCATAATGGAACCAATTGACCAATCCACTTCTTCCATTACATCGCCAAATAATCCACCCTTACTTTTCCCTCTGAATTGCTCACTGGCGGCAATCGGAACATGGACCATTGGGTGTGCCAGGTAAAGGAAAAAGGGAGATTTTTTATTTGCTTTGATAAATTGGTTGGCACGTTCAGTAAACCGCCGGGTTAAAGTTGCCTGATCCTCCAATGTCCTTATAAATTCAATTGGTTTATTTCCTTCGATTAAAGGTAATTGGGGATATGTGGAACGAAAACTCGTTGTATCGGTCAAGGGTTTACCATCATAATGAATAGGCCACATATCATTGGAATAGGGTATGCCCAGGTATTCATCAAAGCCATGCTGAAGAGGTAGGTAAGGTTCTTTATGACCCAAATGCCATTTGCCTACCATCCCTGTTTTATAACCGGCTCTTTTTAAGAGTTCCGGTATAGTTTCTTCGGTTAAATTGAGCGCAATTTTGGATGTATGATTAATAGCTCCTGATATTCCGATGCGCGTTGGATAACAACCGGTAAGCAATGCGCTCCTGGAGGCTGTACATACTGCCTGTGCAGCATAAAAGTTGGTAAACCTTATCCCGGAATTAGCCAGCTTGTCGATATTGGGGGTCTGATAAGGTCCTCCACCATAACAAACCGGATCGCCGTATCCCATATCATCCATAAAAATCAGAATCACATTGGGTTTGGATTGGAGGGGAGTAGGCTCCAGTTGCGCTGGCAGGATTTTAAAGGATGCCAGAATTCCTGAAACCACAAACAGCAACAGAATAGATATTCGCATATTGTTCTGATTTTATGGAAGATAAATAAAAATGATCAGCTAAATTGATACCGGATGGATCGATTTATAAAACTTGTATAAGGAATGAAAATAATATCACGTATACGAACAACCGAAATATATATCTGTATTTCACTGTTTCTGATTTCTTCTTCAACAGTTGCACAGCAAAATAATCGACCTCCCAATATCATTTATATCCTGGCTGATGATCTCGGATATGGAGACCTGGGTTGCTACGGACAAACTAAAATCAATACGCCTAATATCGACCAATTGGCAGTGCGAGGAAAAAAGTTCACAAGTTTCTATGCCGGCAGTACGGTTTGTGCTCCATCCAGAGCAGCACTTATGACAGGTTTGCATACCGGTCATGTTTCGGTTAGGGGTAATGGTGAGTTCCCGCTTCCGAAAGAAGAAAAAATACTTCCGGAGTATCTGAAAGAAAAGGGATACGTCAATGGAATGATGGGAAAATGGGGATTAGGACTGCCCACTACCCACGGCTCCCCTGAACAACGCGGATGGGATTATTTTTCCGGTCATGTACATCATGTGGATGGGCACAACCAGCATCCGGATTCTGCCTGGAAAATTCAGGGAAATCAATTGAATAAAATTCGCATTCCCGGCGGCCAATATGCCAATGAATGGTTCAAGAATGAAGCATTGAATTTTATACGGAGTGAAAAGGATCGGCCTTTTTTTCTTTATCTCTCGTTTACGCTTCCACATGCCGAACTGGTAGTGCCGGATCAGTTCATACAACCCTATCTCAATGCTAAGGGGGAGAGTCTTTTTGCACCTGAGACAGCTCACGCACCCGGACAGCATTATGGTCCGCAACGGTTTCCAAAAGCCGCTTATGCAGCCATGATTTCTCAAATGGATACCTATGTTGGAAATGTAGTGGATGAAGTCAGAAGACTTGGATTAGAGGAGAATACCATCATCATTTTTACCAGTGATAATGGTACCCACCAGGAAGGTGGAAGAAAACACGCTGATGCAATGGACTATTTTAAAAGTAGTGGTCCATTTAAGGGCATAAAGCGAGATTTATATGAAGGCGGTATCCGGGTGCCCTTTATTGTGCAATGGCCGGGTAAAATTGAAGCAGGTACCAGTTCCGATCTGCCGGTTGCTAACTGGGATATCGTTTCCACTTTCTGTTCATTGACTGGAATGCGCGCGCCGGAAACAGATGGAATTTCTATCGCTCCGGTTTTGTTGAACAGAACTAAAAAATCACTCCTGAAAAAAATGCAGAACAGGCCCTTTTATTGGGAGTTCTATGAGCAGGGGTATAAACAGGCTGTACGAAAGGGAAACTGGAAAGCTATCCG
>JALOMU010000438.1 GCA_025455285.1 Flavihumibacter sp. | reverse complement strand
TTTCATCTGTTGTAACATCTTCCTGGAAGTATTTGGCAGGAATGGATTCGATAGGATTGCCAGGTTTGCACACAACTGCAAACAATAATGAAGGCAATTGTCAATTTCAGGTTGTGCTGATGCTCCCGCTTTTGCCTTTATCCAGGGCTCTTTTTCCTGCATGTAGCGGTTGCCTTTTCTGGCCAGGTCGATCAGTTCAAACTGGGCTTCCCGGAACTTATAACCTTCCAGCAGGGCTTCTATTTTTACTTTTGAAGCCTGAATGGCAGCTGCCAGTTCCTGGTCTTTTTCATCCAGGATGTCTGCATGAACAGGTGGTACCTTACCATTGGTGAGCTTGTGCATCAACACAAAAGTCCGGTTGACGAAATTTCCAAAAATAGCCACCAGTTCACTGTTCACAGCATCCTGGAATCCTTTCCAGGTAAACTCGCTGTCCTTGGTTTCCGGAGCGATCTGTGTCAGGTAATACCGCAACGCATCTACCAGTTGAGGCCCACCGTTTTCCTTTTTCACAAAATCATCAATGAAGTCCTGCATGTCCAGTTTCCAGTTTCTGCTGGTACTCATTTTATCCCCTTCGAGATTCAGGAATTCATTGCTGGGTACATTATCGGGCAGAATATTGCCGTGCAGTTTCAGCATCACCGGAAAAATGATCGCATGGAACACGATATTATCTTTTCCGATGAAATGCACCAGCTTGGTATCCTTATCATACCAGTAAGGTTTCCAGTCCTTATCGTTTTGTTTTGCCCAGGTACGGGTGGCGCTGATGTAGCCAATGGGCGCATCAAACCATACATACAATACTTTTCCTTTGGCTTCTTCCAGTGGCACAGCAATCCCCCAGTCGAGGTCGCGGGTTACTGCCCTGGGTTGCAGACCACCATCTATCCAGCTCTTGCATTGTCCCAGTACATTGGCTCTCCAGTCGTCTTTATGTTCTTCGAGTATCCATTGACGTAGAAAATCTTCATGCCGGTTCAGAGGCAGGTACCAATGGGTTGTTTTTTTCTTAACAGGTGCAGATCCGCTCAGGGTACTGACCGGGTTGATCAGTTCGTCCGGACTCAGTGCCGTACCGCATTTTTCACACTGATCGCCAAACGCTCCATCGAATCCACAGTTCGGGCAAGTGCCTTTGATATAACGATCGGCCAGGAAGGTAGCTGCCTGCTCATCAAAGTATTGTTCTGTTTCGCGGGTTTCCAGTTCACCTGCTTCATGCAACGCGGTGAAAAATTCCTGTGAAGTCTCATGATGGATAGGCGCACTGGTACGGTCATAAATATCAAAGGAGATACTTAGATCGGAAAAATTCTGTTTGATGATCTCGTGGTATTTATCAATGATCGCCTGGGGCGTGGTGCCTTCTTTCATTGCCTGGATAGGAATGGCTGTACCATGTTCATCACTTCCGCATACAAATACAACATCTCTTTTTTGTGCCCGGAGATAACGGACATAGATATCCGCCGGCAGGTAGGCTCCTGCCAGGTGGCCAATATGTTTCAGACCATTTGCATAGGGTAGGGCTGCAGTGATCAGGTATCTTTTTGGTTTTTGCATGGCGCAAAAATACGGAAAGGCAGGCAACCTTACCTTTAGCCAATGAAACGCCACCATTTTCTGCAGCAGCTGGGTGCACTTACATTGGGTGCCAGTTTGCCTTATGAAAGTTTTTCCATGGAACCGGAAGACAATCCTGTATTTCAGCCTCCCTTTTTGAAGGCAGGTGACACCATCGCCATCAGTTCGCCGGCTGGTTATATAACCCATGAAGAGATAGCCCCAGCTGTTCAGCAATTGCAATCATGGGGTTTGACCGTTCGCATTGGTGATACCATCGGAAAACGGGATGGAACCTTTGGAGGGACCGATCAGGAAAGGACGGCCGACCTGCAACGGCTTATCAATGATCCTTCGGTAAAAGCGATCCTCTGCGCAAGAGGGGGGTATGGATTGATTCGCATTATTGATGGGATTGATTTCCGGCCGCTTCGCAAGCATCCCAAATGGCTGATAGGCTTCAGTGATGTAACCGTGCTGCACGCGCACCTGTTCCGGAAAATCGGACTGGCTTCGATTCATTCTAAAATGTGTAATAGTTTTCCGGACGACTGGTCCAAAGCGGATGAGTTGCAAAAAGCAACCATACTTTCTATTAGAGATTTATTATTCGGCGCTCCCATGAAGTTTGAATATACTGCAGGTGCTTACAATCAATTGGGAACAGGGGTAGGTCAATTGGTTGGTGGTAACTGCAAGACCATAGAATCGCTGGCAGGATCTGCCTCCGATCTGCATACCAGGGGTAAAATTCTATTCCTGGAAGATACCGGTGAGTACCTCTACAGTATTGACCGGATGCTCTGGAATATTAAGAGAAGTGGCAAACTTGAACACCTGGCCGGGCTCATCATCGGAGGGTTCAAACATAAGCCGGCCGAAAAGCCGGAGGAAGAATTTGGAAAAAACCTGCAGCAGATTGTCCTGGAAAAACTGGATGATTGCCGGTACCCGGTATGCTTTGATTTTCCGGTCGGGCATCAGAAAAGTAATTTCGCATTAAAATGCGGAGCCCTGGTACGGCTGGAAGTAACCGGATCATCTGTTCGGTTAACAGAATTAAATTCACCAAAATGAAAACTGTTAAAATGATTTTAACAATTTGCTT
>JALOMU010000437.1 GCA_025455285.1 Flavihumibacter sp. | reverse complement strand
CAAGCCTGCATGGCTTCAGCAACCCGCGTTGCATAACCTCCCAATCCCATCAGGGCAACTTTTAAAACAGGTCCTTCGTAGGGACTGGCACAGGAAGGAAAAGCCAGCTCCGATAATACCGGCATAGCCAGAAAAGGAGCGGTCAGTTTGCTGATGAATTGGCGGCGGTTTGTCATAAAACGTCAGACAGGAGTAAGTTCTAAGTTACTACTCCTGTCTGACAACTAAAAATACATCGTACTAACAACCTCCTTACGTTTGCCTAACGTTAAGCTGATGTGCTAATAACATCTTGTTTACAAATATCTGACACCTAAAATGCCTTGCGCTCTGTTTTTTTCCAGAAGACCTCCGGAACCGGCTTGTTCAGCAGATGTTTATAAAAGAAGCTGGCATTCTCGGAAACCAGGTGCTCGCGCTTGGCGCGGACATTGGCACCAATGCCGTGTCGCTCATTCGGGTAAATCATCATTTCGAAGGGCTTGCCCAGATCCTGCAGTCTGTTGATCAGCTGCACGCTGTTCTGCATGTGTACGTTGTCATCGGTTGTGCCATGTACAATGCGAAGGGTACCCTTTAAACGATCTGCATAGGTCATCACGGAGGTGGCTTTATATCCCTCAGGGTTTTCTGCCGGGGTATCCATAAAGCGCTCAGTATAATGGGTATCGTACAAACTCCAATCGGTTACAGAGGCATTGGCAATACCGTGGGTGAAATAATCCGAACCATAGGTCAGGGCCATGGCAGTCATATACCCTCCAAAGCTGCCTCCTGTGATACCAATCCGGTCACCTGCAACCCAGGGTTGTTTACGCAACCAGCCGGCTGCACTCATATAATCTTCGATTTCGTATTTGCCCAACTGACGGTGAATGAAATTCATCCCCTTTTTTCCAAAATGGCCACTGCTGCGGTTGTCGATCGCAACCTGTACCAATCCCTCCTGGGCCCACCAGATTTCGGTTGGGTTTGCCCGGTAGGTATCATACACTGTTCCAGCATTTGGACCGCCATAAATATTAATGATGACAGGATATTTTTTCGCAGGGTCAAATCCAATCGGATAGGTAATTAATACCGGCAGATCAAACAATCCATCAGCAGATTTTACACGAACCAATTCTCTTTTCGGCTGTGCATAGTTGTCAGCATCTTTACCTTTTGATGTTCCGAGTTCACGGATAATCTTTCCCTTCATATCTGCCAGTACCATGGTTGGAACGGTTTGCAGATTGGCATAAGTAGTGATATAGTATTTGTTATCGGGAGAAATGGTCATGCCGCGGAATGTATAATCTCCAAATGAATGGCGTTGCATGTTTTTTCCATCCAGGCCAACACTATACAGATCCGTGCGGGCACTATTTTCCTTACGTGCATCAAAATAAATGCGTTTGGCCTTTTCATCAATCTTGTGAATCGCGCCTACTGTAAAATCCCCGGAAGTCAGTGTTGCCAGCCTTTTGCCACTCATATCGTGCAGGTAAAAATGTTTCCAGCCACTCACATCGCTGCGCAGGATAAAACCTTTTCCGGAAGGCAGGAATTCAAAACGGTCGGTATCATCCAGGTCGATCCAGGTCTTTTGAGTTTCCTCATACACCATTGATTTGGCTCCTGAATTCAAATCCACATTGTAGACTTTCAATTGATCCTGTCCGCGGTTCATCCAGGAAATCCAAAGTTGTCCTCCTGGTGTCCATACCGGCGTACCAAAATACTGATCCTCTTTTTCATTGAAATCAGCCCAGGTGGTAGTACCGGTTTCAATAGCTACAATACCAATCCGCACATCCGGATTTTTATCTCCCGGTTTGGGATACCGGTTGTTCTCCAGGTATCCGTGCTGGCCATCTGCAACATAAATCGGGAAGACAGGCATACCACTTTCATCGAAGCGCATAAAGGCGAGGTGTTTGCCATCTTCACTCCACCAGAATGCTTTATACCGGGAAGCGCGTCCCAGGATTTCTTCAAAATAGATCCAGGAAGAATATCCATTCAGTACAGAATCGTTGCCGTCTTTGGTCAGTTGAATTTCTTTTTTTGTAGCAATTTCCTGGATATAGAGATTGTTATCCTTTTTGGTATAAGCAAAATACTTGCCGCCGGGAGAAGTGGTTTGGTTACGGGCACCCATAACCGCAATTGCAGGTACTGCCGGAGCCGGTTTTTCAGCCGGGGGAGGAGTATAGGCTTCTGCCACTCCAGTGATCGCATTCACCTTTACTGTTTGGCGAACATTGTTTTCGGTACGTGTTTCCAGGTAATGTTTTCCATCGAGCCATTTGCTAACCATGGGCAGGGGCTGCATTATATTGGTTGGCGCCCCTTTGAATGCCTGCTCATAACTTACGGGTTGCTGTGCCTGCGCCAGGCTCAATCCCCCCAAAAGGCATAAGCCAAGGAAAAATTGTCTCATGTGTTTGTATTTGTATGATTCAAATTTATTTGACCTCCTGCATATCCACCAACCGCTTATAAAATCCCTGTTGTGATAAGAGACTTTCGTGGTTGCCTCTTTCCACGATGCGACCTTTCTGCAATACGATGATCTCATCCGCATGGCGGATGGTACTAAGGCGGTGGGCGATTACAATACTGGTGCGATGTTGCATCATATTATCAATCGCGTCCTGTACCAGGCGTTCACTTTCTGTATCGAGAGAGCTGGTGGCTTCATCCAGGATGAG
>JALOMU010000436.1 GCA_025455285.1 Flavihumibacter sp. | reverse complement strand
AACAAGATCGTCAAGAAAATCATTCTGACCCGTCCGGCTGTGGAAGCAGGAGAAAGCCTGGGTTTCTTACCGGGTGATCTGAAGGAAAAAATCGACCCTTACTTACGCCCATTATACGATGCCCTGGATGATATGATTCCGGCAGACAAGCTTGGTTACTACATGAGTAACAGAACCATTGAGATTGCGCCCCTCGCCTATATGCGCGGACGAACACTCGACAATGCCTTCATTATTCTGGATGAAGCCCAGAATGCCACCGACCTGCAGCTCAAAATGTTTTTGACGCGGATTGGTGCCAATGCAAAAGCTATTATTACCGGCGATTTGACCCAGGTAGATCTTCCCAAAAATCAGAAAAGCGGGCTGGATAAAGCAGTCCGCATTCTGAAAAATGTTGATGGCATTTCCCATATCGTCCTGGATGAGGAAGATGTGGTACGCCATCGCCTGGTGAAAGCCATTATCAGGGCTTACGACCGGGACAAAGAAAGAGAGCAGCAAGCTCAGTAAACCTTTGGGCGTCAGTTTCACAACTGGCGCCTTTTCTTTATGTTTGCAGCTATGAAAAAAACAATCCTGGTTCAAGTTTTCATGGCCTGCGCCATTTTTATGGCAGCCTGTTCTGATGAGAGCAGTTTTACCCCGGCAGAAGATGCGCAGGATGCTGGTCGCGAGTTTATCCGCGCCTCCCTGGATGGCAACATGCGCAAAGCGGAGTTTTATCTGCTGAAAGACTCTTCCAATAACATGCTGTTTGAAAAATGGAAAAAGGATTACTACAATAAACTTTCCACCGAAGAGCGGGTCTCCTTCAAGAACGCGAATATTCTGCCGATCAAGATTGTGAATGAAAACGACTCAACAGTTCAATACTCCTTTTCCAATTCTTACAAAAGCAATGACACTACCGTCATCAAAATTGTAAAGGTGAATGGCATCTGGCAGGTAGATCTGAAAGAATTACACTAAGCAAACCAACTGAAAAAAAAAGAAATATGTTAACTGTATCACACCCCTGGCATGGTATTCCTACCGGCGAAAACGCACCCCGTGTTGTAACTGCGGTAATTGAAATTCCACAGGGTTCAAGAGCCAAATACGAAATCGATAAAGAAAGCGGTTTATTAAAACTGGACCGGATCATTTATTCTTCCTTCTATTATCCCTGTAACTACGGATTTATTCCCAAGACCTATGGTGATGACAAGGATCCCCTGGATATCCTGGTAATTACCAGTCAGCCTGTACAGGCCATGTGCCTGATGGAAGCCAAGGTAATTGGGGTGATGCGCATGATCGACAGCGGTGATGCAGATGATAAAATCATCGCGGTAGCGGCTAATGATCCCAGTGTGAATTATTACAACAATATTGAAGAGCTGCCCAAACATTTCTTTGATGAACTGCGGCATTTCTTTGAAGAATACAAGCGCCTGGAAAACAAGAGTGTGGTGGTGAATGAATTTCAGGACAAGGCAACTGCCCTGAAGATCATCCAGGATGGTATCGCCTTTTACAAAGAAACTTTCCAGAAAGGCTGATGCCCGCTTCCGAACTCATATTGATCATTGGGATCGGTTTGCTGGCTGGCGTATTAAGCGGACTGGTAGGCATCGGTGGAGGAATCGTGCTGGTGCCTGCCCTTGTTTATTTTCTTAAGTATAGCCAACACCAGGCACAGGGCACTTCCCTCGGTGTATTGATGCTTCCCGTGGTGTTTTTAGGCTTTTACCAATACTACAAATATGCACAGGCACAGGGCACTCCCATTGATTTGAAAGTGGTGGGATTACTGGCAGTAGGCTTTATACTGGGCGGACTGCTGGGAGGAAAAATTGCCACCCGTATTGATGGGGAGCTGATGAAAAAAATCTTCGCGGTGTTGCTCTTGTATACCGCAGTGAAGTTGTTGCATTGGGATCAACTCGTACTACGCTGGGTTAAATCCATTTTTACCTGAAATACCGTTTGATGATGCGCAGTTGGTGCGTTCTTTTCTTTTGATCCCGGCTTACAATGCCCTGGTGATCGATATCGTCAATTCTTACTTTGCCGGAAGAGTGAATGATTTCATGATCATTTAAGAGAGTACCAACATGCGTAATGCGGCCATCCGGTTCATCAAAGAAAGCCAGGTCGCCGGGTTGTGCTTCCTGCAAGAAACCTACGGACTCTCCTTCTGCTGCCTGCATCCAGGCATCGCGTTGCATGTGGATGCCGAGCTGGCGATAAACCATCTGAACAAAGCCACTGCAATCAATTCCCGCAAAGGTTCTGCCACCCCAGAGATAGGGGGTATTCAGGTATTGTAGGGCAATTTCGGCTACCTGTACCTGTTTGTCTTCTTCTGTTGTGTTGGTAGTGAGTCCGGTGAAGGAAATAGCAAATACACCGGCCTGAATAGTTTCCTTGTACACAGGAGTACCCATAAACACCGGCATCGGTTGTCCGTTTACGTTAGCAAAGCCCAGTTCATGGTCGAAATAGCCAATTGGTTCGGCAGGAGTTGCCAGTTCCGCAAGTTGTATGGCCTGGCACCAGCCTTCATAGCCATCGTGCAGGGAGCGGATCTGCAGCCAGCCGTTCACACTGTTATCCAGCACATGCACCTGTTCTCCGAGCAGCAACTGGCTGGTCATTTCACTGCGATGGTTAGGTGTTTCCCTAACGGGACAAACAGAAACAACTGGGATATAAAT
>JALOMU010000435.1 GCA_025455285.1 Flavihumibacter sp. | reverse complement strand
GTAATTAAAGGACTGATCTTTGATGTCCAAAACAGCCGTACTGGGTTTTATGGTCCGGGTTCCTGCAGTTACAGATCCAAAAACTTCCCATCCGCGCCTTGGATTCCTGCGGTAATTGGTTGTATATAACTCATAATCCACGCCCAGATTAACGATACTCATATCGATATCATTCGGGAGACGTTTGGTTGCTTTAATCCGGTTCGTGTCAACATTCACCAGGTTGGTCCGGAATAATTGCAAAAAAACTTTTCCTGTCTGTCGCGAAGAAACTGCATATTGAACACCTAATTGAGCATTTATATTAAGAAAAGAGCTGTCTTTCTTGAATAGGTCAAACTGGGTACTGATTCCAAAAGCAGATCCAAATAAATAAGGTTGCTGGTACAACAAGTTCAGGCGGGGAGACTGAATCTGTAATTGCTGCCAGTTCACACCAATTGTTTCGCCATTTCCAAGCGCATTTTTGAGATTCAGATTCGCTTCTCCCGTTACCTGGAATTTATTTTGTCCAGTTGTATTGGTGGTGGGTAGTAATCCAATCAGCACATTGATCTGGCTGCTTTTTTTGGGCTCCAGGAATAAGTCGAGAATTGCACCATTTCCACCAAAACGGATGGCCCAGGGTTTTTGTTCCTGCAAAAAGGGTAATTCCCGAATTCGTATACTTATATCCTCAAATGACTGCTTTCGAAAGGGCATTCCTTTTGGAAGTTCCAGGTACCGGTGCAGGAAGTTTTCCGAAATACTCGCCTTTCCAAGCACGCGGATACTATCGAGTTTATAGGGTAATCCTTTCTGGATGGTCAGTTTTCCTCCAACATATGCCGTATCCTCCCCTGCAGCATTCAACTCGAGGCTATCCAATTGAACGGAAGCAAAAGGATAACCATTGTTATAGAGATGAGTCAGCAGTTTTTGTTGTATAGATTCAAGTTGACTCGTGGAAAAAACGGAAGCTGTTCCGGAGATGCTGGCCGACCTCTTTCGTTGGAGCGACACCTGAAGTCTACGGGTTAGGGAATCCATTTCTAATCCCGCTGTAAGCAGCTCCCCTGTTGTCATTCCTTCCACCCGAATGGCTCCCCAATAATATTGCTGACCAAGGAAAAGATAAACAGTTGTAAGGCTGTCCGATTCCCGGACGCTGTCAATGGATGCTGTGGCAAATCCCTGCAGGGCCAGGAGGGAATCAAGTTTAAGAACATATTGGAAACAGCTAACCCGATCCGGGAAATTGGTTTTGATAGTTCCTGGTATTTGTAAGGAGCTGAAAGAATCAATACGCTTCACCTGAAGCTGATGTGAAGCAGTTTGCGCAGCCACTGAAATGGCGAATAACATCCACCCTGCAAAAAGCAGGATCTTTCTGCGGCATACGATCTTCATCTTTAGTAATCCCCTCATCTCGGCAGTAAAATAACGTTTTAGCAGGAATCTGAATTGCCCCGGCGGGGTTAACTTTGCGGGTTACTATCAACTTTGGCTGGAATTTATATACATATCCCCTTTTGCCGCAAGGCCTGCCACTATTGCAATTTTCATTTTTCCACGCAACTGGAAAACAAACTTCGCATGGTGAATGCAATTGCCAGGGAGTTAACGGAACGTGCTTCAATCTGGCGGGCGAACTCGATTGAAACCTTGTATTTCGGGGGAGGTACGCCATCTCTTTTAAACCAGGAAGAGTTATACAACTTACTAATTGCGGTACGCAATCAGTTTAATCTTTCCCCAACAGCTGAAATTACCCTGGAAGCAAATCCGGATGACCTTTCGTCCCCTGCACTCGATTCCTGGCAGGCGGCTGGAATCAACCGCCTGAGTATTGGCATTCAATCCTTTCATGAAACTGATTTGCGATGGATGAACCGGGCCCATACGGCAGTGGAAGCACGCGAAGGTTTTAAACGGGTGCAGGCGGCTGGTTTTGAAAATTTCAGTATCGATTTGATATATGGCACGCCCGGCTTATCAGATGAGGCCTGGATGGATAACTTGGAATTTGCCATCAGTAACAAGGTTCCGCATCTATCTTGTTATGCTTTAACTGTAGAGGAGAAAACAGCCCTGGCACACCTGATCAAATCAGGACGCATGCCAGACACCGACCCGGAACAACAGAGCCGGCAGTTTCTGCTCTTGATGGAAACGCTTCGGAAAGCAGGTTATGAGCATTATGAAATTTCCAATTTTGCACTCCCCGGATACCGGAGTCGCCACAACAGCTCTTATTGGAGCGGCAAACTTTACCTGGGTGCCGGCCCGGGTGCTCATTCCTTTGATGGCCAATGCAGAAGATGGAATATTTCCAACAATGCACTCTATATCAAAGCCATAGAAACAGGAGAAAACTATTTTGAAGAAGAGGTGCTAACCAACGAAAACCGGCGACATGAGTATATTATGACTGCCCTTCGAACAGCGGAGGGACTTGATCTGGGATTTTATACCCTCCACTATGGTTTGGAGGAAACAAACGCGTTAATGGAAAGGATGAATCATTACCAGGAATTAACCAGAAAAGGAGGGCCGGAACGGCTTGTAGTAAGCCGCGACAGGATTCAACTCACAGATGAAGGAAAACTTTTTGCTGATGGATTCTAGGAACTACCGTAGTTAAGAATTCGTTTTTTCTCTGGTAAAATGTGCCAAAGCCTGTTTTATCAGTACAATGGCCAGCAGTACCAGCATGGCAGATCCGTATATGGAGAAACTTACAGGCATTTCATTAAAGATAGCTTTTTCAAGTGATACGTTGCATAGGCGTTGCACAGGCCTGAGATTTAGTAACAGTTGTTTGACAACTATATGAGTACTTCTTCAATAAGTTTAAAGCCTGCTTCCGGGGCCAACTGTTGCCATAGGATGCGATAGATGGCCGAAGCTATGGGCATATCGGCGCCGACCTGCTGATTGAGCAGGAAAATACTTCTGCTGGCATTATAACCCTCCGCCACCATATTCATTTCAAGTTGCGCACTAATTACAGAATACCCTTTACCAATCATATTACCGAAGGTTCGGTTTCTACTATAAAGAGAATAACAGGTA
>JALOMU010000018.1 GCA_025455285.1 Flavihumibacter sp. | reverse complement strand
TGCGCCACCGCGACCGCCCTGTGCTGCAAAGAGTAAGGCATGGTTGCTGTGTTTCACACCCTTTGCTTTCAGTTTTTTCAAGAGCTCAAGGTTGCCGGAACGGGCAGCATAATCAAATGCGGTTCTGCCTAAATCATCCGTATCACTATAGGAAAGCCCTTTGGTTACCAGGTATTCAGACAGCAGCAGGTCTTTATCATTGGCAATGCCAAGCAGCAAAAGGCTGGCGCCATTCTGGAATTTTTGTTTGGGATTATTGCCCGCTTTTAAAAGCGCATCATAAACAGCCGTATTGGTTTGTCCGTTTGCCAGTGCATAAACCAGTGGAATAGTACCGCGGTCATCCCCAAAATTGATATCCGATCCTTTTTCCAGCAGATAGTTCACTACTTCGGTATTCCCCCTGGAAGCTGCCCAATGCAAATATATTCTGCCATCATGTGTTTTTTTTCCAACACCATTCCCATCCTGTGCAACCAGGTATTTGATTACTTCCGTGGCTGCATTGTTATTAATCGCCATCGTTACCACATCAAAATTGCCGCCATTGGCTTCTGAAGGATTGTTTCCTTTGGCAATTTCAGCTTTTACTGTACCGAGGTCAGGGTTGGTTTTCCAGAAATCGGCCCGTAAAAGTGTATTGTTTTGAGCCATCGCAAAAATAGGAGCCAGTAAAAGGCAGAACAGAACGGTTTTTTTCATGGCGCAAAGGTACCATGGACCCATTCCCTATGATTTACGAATTCGGAAAAATTACTGAAAGAAAACAGTGAATTTATACTGGAAATCAGGAAAGTAGTCCCGGGCTTGGCCCCCCGGCAGGTTTTGATTTGTCATCTGGCAATGGAATAAATTCATGGTTGTCATTGGGTGGCAGGATAATCCGCCCCTGTTTCCAGTCTTCTTTTGCCTGTTCAATCCGCTCTTTGCGGGAGGATACAAAATTCCACCAGATGAACCGGTCGCCCAAGGGTTCTCCTCCCAGCAACATCAGGGTGCAGTGCTCTTTTGCCAATAGTACCGGATCCGATTTTTTGGTAAACACCAGCAACTGTCCTTCGCGATAGAACTGCCCGCCTGTTTCCAGTGTACCACGAACAATATAAATGCCCCGTTCACTGTGTTCCTGCGGCAGGGCAAAACGGGTTCCTGCTTCCAGCACTACATGCAGGTAAAAGAGTGGCGATAAGGTTTTCACCTCATTGCGCAATCCATAGGCATTTCCCGCGATCAGTCGCATCCAGATTCCGGTATCTGTAAATACCGGGAGTTGCTCCGGTTTGAAATTTTCAAAAGCCGGGTCAGCTTCCTCTTCTTTTTCTGGTAATGCTACCCAGGTCTGGATTAGTTCTAACTGGCCTTGTTGTAAAACGGCGGGGTCTTCAAAACGCTCCGAATGTGCAATGCCCCGGCCGGCAGTCATCCAGTTTACTTCACCGGGAACGATCACCTGTTCAAAACCCAGGCTGTCGCGATGGGTCACCTTGCCCCCCAGCAAATAACTCACGGTAGACAAACCGATATGCGGATGTGGTAACACATCCATTTTGGATTTGGGAGAGGGCGTAGAGGTAACCGGACCTGCATGATCCATGAAAATAAAGGGTCCTACCATTCTGCGTTGGCGAAAGGGCAGAATGCGTTTTACATTGATGTGTTCGCTGATTGCGGCCTGCCTTGAATCGATGACAATATCCATCATAATTTTACAATTAACCTCAAAGTAAGAAGTATACGTTTATTTTGTGTTACCAGGCATGGATAATATACCCGTTATTGGATTGGATGCATTCCCCGAAGAGCATTCTCTTAGCCGGGAACTTCAGTATCACGAAATTCTCGGGGAAAGAAGTATTGATAGTCCCCATAAACATGATTTCTATGTCTTGTTGTTAGTTGAAACTGGAAAAGGGTACCATCGCATTGATGGGATGAAGTATAAAATCGGAAAAAACCAGTTGCATGTTTTGTATCCCGGTCAGGTTCATGATTGGAAGTTTGATAAAACTACCCGTGTTTTTCAATTGATGATCAGCAATGAAACTTTTTCAACCATTCAACAATCAATTGAAATTGGCTGGTATTTGTTCCAGGAAAAACCTGTTCTTACCATACCGCAAAAGGAGTTTACTGGTTTACAGTATGAATTCCTTCAATTAGGAAATGAACTCTCCCAACCAACATTGAGCTGGAAAGTTATACAAGCGCGATCCATAGTACTCCTTCAACTAATCTTCAGGCTCTTGGAAAACAGAGAGTGGAAGAATCTTTCGGTAACTAACAGAGTGCTTGTTTCTGAATACCTGAAACTAATTGAACGGTACTATTTTCAGGAAAAATCAGTTGAGTTCTATGCCCGGAAATTACATGTCACCGCCAATTATTTAAATATTGTCTGTAAGCGCAACTTAAATAAAAATGCCAAAGAGTTGCTGCAAAACAGGATATTAATGGAAGCAAAAAGGCGGTTGTTGATTAGTGAGCAGTCCATTAAGGAAATAGCCTATGCGCTTGGTTTTGATGATCCAGCTTATTTCTCTAATGTATTCAAGTTGAAAGCCGGACTAAGTCCGGCAGCTTTCCGTAATAAGTAATAAAAATTACAAGTTTTGTTCGAAAGCCTGCAATAGTGAAAGGGTACTTCTTTGTTAGTTTTGTACCAAAATCGGATATGGGAGTACAACCCGTTAGTAGAAAAACATTTATAAAAAATGCATCCGGGTTGATCGCCGGTTTGGCAATTCCAGGTGCGGAGAAGTTGCCGGGTTTAAATAGTAATGAACTGATTGACGAATTATCATCAAGTTTCGTGTTGAAGAATGTTCGTTTGGAAACTGGTTATATCCTTGAGCAAGCAGCTGTAATAGGAACCAGCACTGATTTATTCTCTGTAGAAATTGAAGAGGGTAAAATTAAAAGTATTACAAAAAACCATGTTGGATCGAAATCGCTTGATGCGAAAGGCTTGCTGATGCTTCCTTCTTTTAAGGATATGCATATTCATCTGGATAAAACTTTTTATGGAGGTCCCTGGCAGCCGAGAGTGATTAAAAACCGGTCGGTAAAGGATATGATTGCCTTGGAAGAGAAGATACTTCCAGAAATGCTCAAGACTTCTACCCATCGGGCTGAAAAGATGATTGAATTGTTGCAATCAAAAGGGTCGGCCTTTGCAAGAAGTCATGTTAACATTGAACCAACCTCCCAGTTGCAATCGCTTCGGAATTTGCAAATAGCATTGGAAAATAAGAAAAAGGGATTTAGTGCCGAGCTGGTTGCGTTTCCGCAGCACGGACTCTATTACCGTGATTCCACTTCGCTGATGAAAGAAGCGGCGCAGGCTGGAATCGATTATATAGGTGGATTGGATCCTGTATCGATTGATGGAAATATGCATCGCACTATGGATTTTACGGTGCAACTGGCATTGGATTATAAGAAGGGAATCGATATTCATTTGCATGAGGGTGGTGCAGATGGCTTACAGGTGGTGAATTACCTGATTGATCGGGTGAATGAAAATCCTGTATTAAAAAACCGGACCTGGTTAAGTCATGCTTTTGTGTTGGCATCGCTGGAAGGCAGCCAACAGGAAGCAATAGCCGAAAAGCTGGCTGCAGCCGGAATTGGCATTGCCTCTACCATACCAATGGGGCGTTCGCAGATGCCCATTCCTACTTTGTTAAAACACGGAGTTCAGGTAGTAACCGGCAATGATAGCATCGTTGATCACTGGAATAGTTTTGGCACCGGCAGTGTATTGCAAAAAGCAAATCTGGCAGCGCAATTATATGGGTTGGTAACCGAGCTGGAGCTTTCCCAATCTTTAAGTCTGGCGACAGCGGGAATTACACCCCTCAACCGAAAAGGCGAGCAGCAATGGCCCAAACCAGGAGACGAAGCCAGTTTTGTATTGATAGATGCCAGTTGCTCCGCAGAAGCCGTGGCAAGGGTAAGTGAGGCAAAAGCACTCTTTCATAAAGGGTATAAAGTATTCAATTAATACAGGCACATGAAAGCGCTAGTCATTTTTTTTATTTCTTTCTTTTTATCAACCACTCCTTCAGCATTTGATCAAATGGATAAAATCAATAAGTCATTATTACAGGCAGTACGGGACCGGAATTTGGAGAAAGCAACCGAGCTGTTGAAATTGGGTGCCAATGTCAATTATCAAAATGAACAATTGGACAGTCCCTTTTTATTATCAGGTGCTTTGGGTTATACCGAATTCGTTCAGTTATTTCTGAATAACGGAGCCCGCTTTGATGTATTTAACCGGTATAATGGAACTGCGTTAATCCCTGCCTGTGAGCGCGGTCATATTGAAACAGTAAAGTTGTTAGCGAATGCTAAGGGCTTTCCAATTAATCATGTTAATCGCCTTGGATGGACAGCTCTAATGGAAGCGGTATTGCTTGGGGATGGAAGTTCAAAATACGTTACCATAGTTGAAATCCTGGTAGCTGCAGGTAGCGATCGGTCTATACCGGATAAAAATGGTATTACTGCTTTGGAGCACGCCAGGAAGGCAGGGTATAAGGAAATCGTACGAATCCTGGAAAGCCCCCTTTAAAAAACTAAAGAAATGCATACGCATACGATTGCGTAGGTTGTGTGCAACATATTGTTTTTTGGTTAACTTTAGGATGCTGCGAAAACAAACCAAACTGCGTGCATCCGGAACGATCCATAGATGAACAAATACTGCTTCGGCAATTGGCTGAGGGTGATAGAAATGCTTTTCGCACCCTATACGATTTGCATGGCGATAAATTATTTAGTTACACCATGCGTCTAACCGAATCCAAACAAATTGCTGAAGATGTTCTACAAGATGTCTTTATTAAAGTATGGCAGCATCGGGAAAGCCTGAAGGAAATCAGAACTTTTGATGCCTGGCTCTATACCCTTGCCAAAAACCAGGTGATGAACGGTTTCAAAAGAGCCAATCTTGAGCGTCTAATCCTTACAGGCATTAAATATGCCACCAAGGAAGCCTGTGATCCTGTCACGCAAAGTATTAATTACAAGGAAACCAATCGTTTTCTTCAGGAAGCTATCAATCTATTACCTCCACAACAAAAGAAAATTTATCAGCTGCGCCAGGATCAGGGAATGAAAACCCGTGAAATCGCACAGCAGTTAAATATTTCCCCTCTGACAGTTAAAAAACATGTAGCACAAGCAGTTAGAACCATCCGGCTCATGTTAGAAAAACAAACCGGACTAACCGGTGCACTGTTAATCGGGCTGTTCAAATTTCTGTAGTACGCTCTAACAGTAATTTTTTTTCATTCGACTACTCCCTTTTTGTTTACCGATTGTCTACTTAGTACCTGTCTGGCTGTCTTATGTACCTGGCGGTGAAATGTAGCTAATATGCAAACCCAACGACTCTACTATTTATTAGAGCAATTCTTCCAAAAATCGATTACTGAGATAGAAACGGAAGAACTCAATGAAATGATTTCACAGATAGATACGGATTCCTCGATAGAAGAATGGATGAAGCAGAAATGGGAAGGGTATCTGGCGGAAAAGAAGCTGTCTGAAGAGGAGAGGGAAGCATATTTTGAAAGAATAATGAAAGAGACCTCTAAACGACCTCGTTACATTTATTTTTTCAGTAGGCACTTGAGTAAAATAGCGGCGATCTTTTTACTTGCTGCAGGAGGATTTCTTGTTTATCTGGCAACTAAACCACTTGCAACCATTACTCCACCGCAGGTTGTAGCCACCACAGTTCTGGGCGATGTAGCACCGGGAGGTAATTTCGCTACCCTTACACTGGGTGATGGAACTAAAGTAGTACTGGACAGTTTATCAAACGGACTCATCGCTAACCAAGGGAATGCCCGAATCATTAAACGCAGCAATGGTGAACTGGCATATGAAAATGCTAGCAGCAGTGAAAAAATCCTATACAATACTATGACTACCCCAATAGGTGGACAATACCAGCTTACCCTGCCAGACGGCACCGCTATCTGGCTGAATTCGGCTTCCTCCATTACGTATCCAACTGTTTTTGCAGGAAAGGAAAGGAGTGTTGCCATTACTGGCGAAGTATATTTTGAAGTGGCTAAAAATATCCATCAGCCTTTCAAAGTAAAAGTGGGCGATCAGGTAATCGAGGTGCTGGGCACTCATTTCAATGTTAATGCATACCATGATGAACAAACTATTAACACAACCCTGGTTGAAGGGAAAGTGAAAGTTTCAACTATAAGCTCTGGTGGTACAACGGTCAGTTTCCTTGTCATTGAACCCGGACAACAATCCTGCAATAAAGAAGGCAAGTTGAAACTAAATGAAACTCCCGATCTGGAAGAAACGCTGGCCTGGAAGAATGGTCTTTTTCAATTCAACGGCACCAACATCGAAACCATCATGCGTAATGTAGCAAGGTGGTATGGTGTAGAAGTAGTCTATAAAGATAAAATCGAAGAACAGTTTGTAGCGGAGATTCCAAGAAATGTAAATATGTCCAAACTCCTGGAATTGCTGGAGCTCACCAAACAGGTTAAGTTTTCCATCAATAATAAAGTAATCACCGTAAGTAAATAACCACCCCTAAAATTTTAATTATGTAATTAAACCTTTAACTACAGTAAAAAACCGGAAGCGTTCGAAGCACTCCCGGTAATTAACTGGCTACAGAAAAAAGTCTTCCAGGACTATTTAATTCATTCACCAATTATAACAAATGTATGCGATTGAACGATCATCGCCAAGGACTGCTGTGCAGGTATTCCTGCTATTTAGCACAACAAACCAAAATCTGCTTAAGTATGAAACTTACAGTTGTATTATTCTTTGCCTTTCTTGTACAGGCCAATGCGGGCAGTTATGCCCAGGCGGTTACATTGAAGATGAACAATGCACGTATCGATCTGGTGTTGAAAGAAATTACTAAGCAATCGGGTTACCGGGTCATCTATGGTAAATCTGAACTAGCCCGAGCAACTAAAGTAAACATCGATCTAAGAAACACTAGTTTAGAGAATGCACTCGACCAGATTTTTAAAAATCAAATGTTGTCGTATACCATCCGCGACAAGTTTATTGTGATTTCACCTAAAACAGAAAGTGTTTCTCCCGAACCGGTGGAAGAAACCGCTCCACCTCCTATAGATATTAAAGGGCGTATCCTTTCTGCCGATAATCCCAACCAACCCCTTGATGGTGCTTCAATCAGAATTAAAGGTGGAGAAGGCGGTACCACCACCAATGGTAATGGTGAATTTTCCCTGCAAATTCCTGGTGAGCGGGCAATCCTCGTGATTTCCTTTGTGGGATATGAAACGCAAGAAGTTGCCGTTTCTCAAAGCAACAGCATTGTAAGCATATCCCTGAAACCACAAGAAACACAGGGCGAAGAAGTTGTCGTAATTGGCTATGGAACGCAAAAGAAAAAGGACCTCACCGGTGCAGTTTCCTCAGTAAAAACCAAGGATCTGGTGTTGTCTTCCGGTCCGGAGATTGGCAATATGCTGAAAGGTAAAGTAGCCGGATTAACCATTCGTCAGAACAGCGCGCAGCCCGGCGGTGGACTTGATATCCTTGTACGTGGTGCAGGATCTGTTAATGCCAGTAATGCACCATTAATTGTAGTAGATGGTTTCCCAATTACCGATCTCGCCCAACCGGAAAGCGGTGGCCGTTATAATGCAGGAACACAAAGTGTACTGAACTCTTTCAACCCAAATGATATCGAATCAATTGAAGTATTAAAAGATGCGAGTGCTACTTCCATCTATGGGTCAAGAGCTGCCAATGGCGTTATCCTGATCACTACAAAAAAGGGAAGTGAAGGCGGATTGAAAGTGCAGTATTCCGGAAACTATTCTCTACAGAAATACAAGAATCCCTTTGATGTTTTACCCTTGAATGAATGGATGCAGGTACGTAATGAAGCGGCCTGGGAACAATGGCAATTTGACAATAACGTACTTCCTTATGGAACCAGAACCCAGGCAGAAGCGGAAGCCAATCCGGTGAATGGGCCATTCAGAAAATTGTATACACAGAATGCTATCAACAATGTTGGTCGTGGTACTGACTGGTTTGATCTCGTTACCAGAGATGGACAAACCATGCAGCATAATATCTCTTTATCAGGTGGAAATAAATCTACCCGATACCTTATATCCGGTAATTTTTATGATCAGAAAGCAATCGTAAAAAATTCGGAATTCAAACGGTATTCCATACGTGCCAATATTGATCAGGATGTTAATAAATATGTCCGAACGGGCATCAATATGACGCTCAGCAGAATTGATAATTCAAACACACAACTGGGTGCCGATCAATTTGAAAACTCAGGGATTATTCGGGCCGCCATTCAACAGGGACCACATATTCCCGCCCTTGATGAACAGGGAAATTATCCGCTGAATCCACAGCTTGCTTTGCAACCCAATCCGTATTCCCTGCTGACTATCACTGACCTCGGTCGCATTGAACGTTTCCTCGGAAATTTCTATGTAGATATCATGCCGTTAAGTGGATTGACCATGAAACTTAAGGCTGGAATTGATCGCGGTAATTCAAAAAGACAAAACTACCTGCCCACTACCACCCTGCATGGTGCATTGGAACGGGGCCGTGCGTTTATTTCAAATTCAGAATCGAATTCTTATTTGTTAGAAGCAACTGCTAACTATAACCGAAAAATAGGGATTGGTCATACCGTAGATCTGTTAGGGGGCGTATCGCAACAACAATTCGTAAATGCGATGAACAGTGAAGGCGCTACCGGTTTTATTACCGATGCCTTTTTATGGAATAATCTTGGAGCAGGAAGTGTGCAATTACCCAGTAACTCAGCCGGTTCCAAAAATATGATTGCTTCTTATTTCGGTCGTCTGAATTATAATTATAAAGGTCGATATTACCTAACGGCAACCATTCGTACAGATGGAGCCAGCGTATTTGCTGCCAATAATAAATGGGGAACTTTTCCATCAGCAGCTATAGCCTGGAATGTAGTTGAAGAGCCCTTTATGGATTTTTTAAAGAGTACGTTTTCTCAACTGAAATTCCGTTTCAGTTATGGTCAAACTGGAAACGCTACAATCAACAGTAATGCGTTCGCAGCATATGGTGCCTATCCCGCCTGGCTTTCCGGAAACGATGTTAGGCTTATAGGTGTTTCGCTGGCCCGTCTGGAAAATCCGGATCTGAAATGGGAAACTACTACAGGTGCCAACCTGGGATTGGATTTCTCCATACTCAATGGAAAAGTAGATGGTTCCATTGAAGTGTATCGCAATGTGATTTCAGATTTGCTCGCCACCAAAGCGTTGAATTCCTATCATGAAGTGAATTCCATTATTGCAAATGTGGGAAAAACACAAAGCAGAGGTTTTGAAATCACTATCAATACCCGTAATGTTCAGCGCAAAGATTTTCAATGGAGAACCAGTTTCTCGTTGGCCCGTTTCAAAGACAATTGGATGGAACGCGCGCCCGATTGGAAACCTGCTGTGTATGAAAATGTAAACGATCCGATCCGCGCTATCTATAGCCGTGTTTCTGATGGCATATTGCAAGTGGGAGAGAAGGCACCAGCCGGACAACCAGAATTAAAACCTGGCATGATCAAAATCAAAGATATTGATGGATTTCAACGTGATGCCAATGGTAACCCGATGGTGGATGCCAATGGACGTTTTATTCGCCTGGGGGCACCCGACGGAATCATTGATGATGCCGACACCAGGTTAATGGGAACCAACGATCCTAGTTATATGGCGGGTATTACGAATATTATTCAGTATAAAAACTGGAGTCTGAATTTCGACTTTAATGGCTTGTTTGGTCGCCGTTTTGCTGACCCAAATCATTTTGCCTATGGTGTTGGTGCTGCTGGTGTTTTCTCGAATGGTTACAATGCCTTGCGTTCAGTTAAAGATCGTTGGACGCCGGAAAATCCATCCACAACCAATCCAAGCTCTTTCTGGGGGTGGTCACCTTACGGCATTGGCGATTTTTTTGTACAGGACGCATGGTTCGTGCGCTTGCAAAACGTTTCGCTGGGATATACCCTGCCTAAACGTTTCCTGGGAAAGGCATTCTCTGCCGTTCAGGTGCACGTAGATGCTCAGAACCTGTTTGTAATAACGCCGTACAAAGGTGTAGATCCCGAAACAGATTCATACACCGCGGCTTACCCGAATATCCGAACATTCAACTTCGGTTTGAATCTTAATTTTTAATCCATCAACTGTATAGTAATGAAAAAATTTATAAGTGCAGCAATCCTTTTCCTTGCGGTT
>JALOMU010000434.1 GCA_025455285.1 Flavihumibacter sp. | reverse complement strand
CCTGCTAGCGTAAATTTATACAAAAATAACAGCATGACAGCATCCGTTGTTTACGAAGGACATTTACGTTGTAAGGCCACACACCTGCAGAGCGGTACCACTATTGAAACTGATGCCCCAACGGATAACAGGGGAAGAGGAGAACGTTTTTCACCTACAGATATGGTTTGCGTAGCGCTTGGAACCTGCGCCATTACTACAATGGGCATTAAAGCACAGGATATGGGAATTGAACTCGCAGGCACTACCATTGATGTTCAAAAACACATGGTCAGCGACCCCAGAAGGATAGGTAAAATTGATGTTATTCTGCGTTTCCCTCAAACGTTAAACCTAAGTGAAAAAGATCGGGTCATCCTGGAAAGGGTTGGAAACAACTGTCCGGTGTTCAAAAGTTTATCTCCGGATGTTAATATGAACCTGGTTTACGAATGGTGAGGTTCTTTTAACAGATACCGACCAATGGAACAATCCAGGCAGCGTTTCGCCTCGCAATAATACTTTTTAAGTTCAATGAGAGCCTGACTTTCAAGCGCCGTTTCGGAGGTGGCTCCAGCACGTTGCCACTGTTTAATCAGCGCATTTCGCTCAGCAGGGAGACTGCTAAGCCAGTTGATCGCTTTTTGCTGAAGAGCCGGCTGTTGTTGGTGAACTCCTGCTGCATATAGGAAGGGAATTATCACATTTATGAGTAGTTGCTGGATCAATTCTTCACCCGTATGTTTCGGTTGGTAGGGCGAAGCTTCATCGAGTGTAAAATGATAATGCCAGAAATCATTGGCGGTTATATCGAGTGTTCTTTTAATATCTGACAGTTTTTCTGCTTCCAGCCAGCTTCGGCTGAACATACCCTGCTTGTGCCAGAGCATGGCCAATTGTGCCAGCCGCACTTCTGGAAAGGCAGTCGGACGCATTCGCAGTTTCTGCATTCTGCCATGTAATTCCGGTAACTGGTATTTGTGTTGCAGGAACTGGTATTCGCGTTGTAATAACTGCACATAGGGGTCGGGGTTGGATTCCTTTAATTGGTTTGCCTGACCCAGTAATAATGCCTCAAGTTGTATTACCTGGTCTTTATGTCTTGCCATGATCCGGGATGGCAGACTCTTCGCTACCTGCTCAAAAAAATCACCATTCACTACAGAGCCCATATACCTGGCCATCCAACACCAGCAGGCATCGTTCCAGTTATGATTGCAGGATTTGTACAAGTTGAGTAAATCCTTTGCCTTGCGCTGTATCCGTTGCAGTATCAACTGCTGCTTCCAGCCTGCCCAGTAATCATTCGTTATTTCGGGCAACCATTCCTGACAAACCAATTGCCCACCCGATTGCATAAGCTGTTCGTACCTGTCTAACAGGATGGCCGATACCCGGTGTTGTAAAACCAGGGTTGGCAAACTGGCCGATAAGCGCGGTGCATCATTTTCCCATACTACGTGCAGTATTACGTTGTTGTATGATGGATCTGTCTGGTGGCGATGCTGATACCATTGCGAACTTTTCACATGTATCTCAACATTTCCCGCCCAGGTGGTGCCGTCCAACAGAATACGCGCATTGAGAAAATCAGGTCCCTGGTCGTGATTCCAGATGCCGGGATCATGGATGATCAATTGCTCACCGGTTTCCAACACCAGGTTATTTAATTGGAAAAATTTTTCCTGCCAGATAAACTGCAAGAGTCGCTCTTTCATTTTTTTGATGAAAACTAAGCCCCTCCCGCTTGCTGGTCAAGCGTTAAAACACCTGAGTTTGCAGGGTTTGAACAACGCGACTAACTGGCAATCCCATTACATTGTAAAAATCACCCGAAATGGAATGAATCCCCACCACGCCAATCCATTCCTGGATGGCATAGGCACCCGCTTTATCATATGGACGATAATGGTCTACATAATAAGTAATCTGCTCCAGTGTCAACGAATGAAACTGTACCCTGGTGATGTCTGAAAATGACCATTCCTTCTCTCCTTTTCGTATAACCACGCCTGTTATTACCTGGTGCATTTCACCGGAAAGGGTACTCAAAATGTTTATTGCATCATCCCGGTCTTTAGGTTTTCCAATAATCTGTTTGTTTAATACCACAATGGTATCCGCAGCTAGCACCAGTCTTTCTTCTAACAATTCTTCCTGAATTACCCTTGCTTTTTCCCTTGCTATGAAGATGGGTACTTCTTCCACAGTTAAATCTGAGGGAAAGGTTTCAGCTGTTTCTTTCACTTGTATTTCAAACGGGATTTCCGCCCATTCCAATAATTGCTTTCTTCTTGGCGATTGCGATGCGAGTATAATTTTTTCCATCATAAATACCACTTAAAAAACAGTAGTGTCAGTATGCCAGCCAGCATAATTACTTTTATTACAACACTGAGTCTGTGAAAGTCGGCCGGGGTTTTTGCTTTTCTCAAATCCAGCAGAAATCTGATTAAAGGAAGGATAATGGCTAATAAAGAAAACAACACGCCAATCCACCAGCCTTTAAATAGCCCGATTACCTGAATAATGGCCAGGCTGGCCAGTAATACAATTGTCCAGATACCAACAAATAATTTACTTGCCTGCAGTCCCCATACAATGGGCATGGTTTTGCAGCCATACCGGTCATCTCCCTCGCGGTCTTCCATATCTTTTACCACTTCCCGGATCAAAGAAATAATAAATGCAAACCCACTGTACAATACCGCGTATTTGAATACATTCTTGAAAGCCAGGATATAA
>JALOMU010000433.1 GCA_025455285.1 Flavihumibacter sp. | reverse complement strand
CCCATGTGGTATTTAACATCTCCGCTTCCCATGGTCTGGTCCATCACAGCGGTTCCCTCAAACTCACTGAATATATGTTCATAGGTTTTACCCATGATATTGGCGAGTACATTCAAACGGCCGCGGTGTGCCATTCCGATTACCACTTCCTGAACCCCTAAAGCACCAGCGGTATTGATAATCGCATCCAGGGCAGCGATGGTCGTTTCTCCCCCTTCCAGTGAAAAACGTTTCTGCCCGATATATTTGGTATGAAGGAATTTCTCGAAGATCACACCCTGGTTGAGTTTTTCCAGGATTCGCTCTCCCTGCTTTACTGTCAGGGGTTTGTGAAAATCCTTTTCCATTGCATTGGTCAGGAAGTCTACTTTACCCTGGTCGCTGATGTATTTGAATTCAATACCTACTTTAGAAGCATAGGATTTTTCGAGGTGAGCCAGGATATTCCGCAAAGTGGTTGTGCCGAGCCCCACCCGGTTGCCAGCATAAAACTGTCTGTCCAGGTCTGCCTCTGTAAAACCAAAAAAGCCCAGATCCAGGTTGGCACCACGATCGCGGCGTGTACGAATAGGGTTGGTTTTAGCAATCAGGTGCCCCTTGTTCCGGTATCCCAGGATCATGCGATAAGCCGCAATCTCCTTTTTGATATCCAGATCAGCAGGCAATCCGGGAGTAGTAGTTCCCCCTGTTACCACCTGTTCCTTTCCATTTACATGGCCCTGTTCTACTGCAAAGTCAAAACCTTCAAAAAACTTCCTAAGCTCGGGGTCAACCGAAGCCGGATCTTTTACAAAATCCTGGTAAAGTGATTCAATAAAGGCTGGAGACGAATTGGTTATATACGAAAAATCCTTCATATGGATAGCCCTGTTTACGGGTAAAAAATGGGTCAGCAAATATCGGGAAAAGAAGTGAAGAATGCCACTTAAACCGGTAATTTGCAAACCGCTTTAACAAACGATAAAAGGGTTGTTTTTTGGATAACCTTCATTTTTTTTAATTTTTATTTTTTAGTATTTAGTTTTCCCATTACCTTTGCCGTCCAAAATTTAGAAGAATGGCTAATCATAAGGCAACCAAAAAAGATGTGCGTCAGGCAGCCAAGCGCCGTGAAAGAAATCGTTACTACGGTAAGACTACCCGTAACGCAATTCGTGATCTGAGAGCCACTACTGAAAAGAAAGCGGTTGATGAAACTATGCCGAACGTAATCTCTATGATTGACAAGCTGGCCAAGCGCGGAATTATTCATAAGAATAAGGCTGCCAACCTGAAGAGCAAGCTCGCCAAGCGTGCCAACGCTGTGGCTTCAGCATAAGCGATTCCAATCCCGACCTATCTGACCTAAATACGGGTCCAGTCACCAGACTGGACCTTTTTTTGTTTATTTTCCCTTCTTAATTCACTGGAAATGAAAGCTTCCCGCATCTTATTGGCAATTCTTTTTTACTGCTGTCAAACCCAGGCACAGCTCGCTCCTACCCCCTATGAACGAACAAATGGGGCAGAAACTTCTACCTATCAGGAGGTGATCCGCTATTACAAGCAACTGGACAAGCAATCTGTCCGTCTGACGTTGAAAACCATGGGACCTACAGATGCCGGTCATCCTCTGCACCTGGCACTTTATTCCAATGATGGAACTGCTGACCCGGTTCTATGGCATCGCCAGAAGAAAGTAATATTGTTTATTCTAAATGGAATTCATCCCGGTGAACCAGACGGTATTGATGCCAGTATGCTTTGGCTGCGCGATCTGATCCAGGGCAAGAAGAAAATCCCAAATAATGTAGCCCTGGCCATTATTCCGGTTTACAATATTGGAGGAGCATTGAATCGTTCTCCTTATTATCGGGTGGATCAGAATGGTCCGGCTAGCTTTGGCTCCAGGGGCAATTCTCAGAACTACGACCTGAACCGCGATTTTATAAAAAACGATACCAGGGAAGCCCGCAGCTTTGTTCAGATTTTTCATTATCTCCAGCCTGATATTTTCATAGACAACCATGTTTCAAATGGCGCGGATTACCAACACATCATGACGCTGATCGCTTCCCAGCACAATAAACTGGGAGGTGTGATGGGCGAGTTTATGAATAAACAGTTTGAACCCGGATTATACAATCTCATGAAAAAGCGCGGTTATGACCTGATCCCCTATGTGAATGCATTTGGTGATACACCTGAATCCGGCTGGCCGGAATTCCTGGAGGGCCCTCGATATTCCAGCGGTTATGCGAGCCTGTGGAACTGCTCTGCGTTTGTACCCGAAACCCATATGCTTAAGCCCTATCCGCAACGGGTGGATGCAACTTATGCCCTGATGGAATCTTTTGTAAGTTTCACATCCGAAAATGCTGGCACCATCAAGTCGCTGATCCGCCAAAGTTTTGAACAACAGCAGCAGGCAGATCAATTTGCTTTGCAGTGGAAACTGAATCGAGATAAATGGAGCGACCTGGTATTTAAAGGATATGAGGCGGGCAAAAAACCAAGTGGCATATCCGGCTTACCCAGGCTCTATTATGATCGAAACAAACCTTTCGAGAAAACCGTCCGGTTCTTTAATCAGTATGAAGTGACAGATAAAGTATCCAAACCATCAGCCTATATCCTGCCGCAGGGCTGGTGGAAAGTAGCAGAGCTCCTTCAGCTTAACCGGGTAACGATGATTCCCCTGGCAAAAGATACCACCCTGGAAGTGGAATATTATAAAATTGAACAG
>JALOMU010000432.1 GCA_025455285.1 Flavihumibacter sp. | reverse complement strand
AGATGATCATCCTTGCCCCATACAATCTCCCAGGGAAAATTCAATCCGCCTTTCAACACCCGGATACTGTCCGATGGCCAGTTCTCATCAGGGTTAGTAGCAGGTGGATCATCTTCCCGCGAGCAGGAGAATAAAACGGTACTCAGAAGCGCAACCATACATACGCTGAAAAGGGATCGATTTCGCATAACCTGTATTTCCTATAATTACGCAAAAATCCTGCCCGAGGTTCAGGCAACAGCCTTTCGT
This sequence comes from Flavihumibacter sp., assembly GCA_025455285.1. GTDB lineage: Bacteria > Bacteroidota > Bacteroidia > Chitinophagales > Chitinophagaceae > Flavihumibacter. Next base: position 2,477 of record JALOMU010000432.1, on the reverse strand, counting down.
TCGCGAAAGAAAAAGATAAAGTAAAGTAATACGGCGGCAGCAATTGCTGCGGGTATTAACCAAATGGATTGCCAATCATGCCCCTCTCCCATTACATAATGATCCGCTACCAGTCCGGAGAACCAGGTACCGATTACCATGCCCAATCCATAGGTAGCAAAGGTGAACAAACCCTGCGCTGCGTTTTTATTTTTAGGACCGGCTTTTTTCTCGGAATACATATAACCGGTCACAAAGAAGAAATCATAACAAACCCCGTGAAGAATGATACCGAGATAGATCATCCAGCCATTCGGTTCCCCATAACCGTAAGCAAACAGCACATAACGTAAGATCCAGGCCAGGATACCAATCAGCAGAATATTTTTAACCCCGATCCGGTTGAATAAAAAGGGAATTGCCAGAATGAACAGGCCTTCTGAAAATTGGCCGAGTATCATCTTCTGCGCCGGCTTATCCATTCCTATTTCATTCAGGAAAGGATTCGCAAATCCATAATAGAAGGCCAGGGGGATACAAACCAGGATCGCAGCAATAAAGAAGATAGAATAGGAACGATCCTTAAATATGCTGAGTGATTCTTTACTAAATAATGCAGTAGACTCGCCAACTTCCCTTCCTTTTGGTGGTGTATTCGGCAAAGCAAAACTCAGCAAACCAAGTGCCACAGACACCCCCGATGCCAGGTAAAAGGTTTCCGGGGATTTCTCAATCTCCCAGGTTCCTACTAATAACCCAGCCACAATCCAGCCCAGTGTTCCGAATACCCGGATCCAGGGAAACTGCTTTCCCGGATCTGTCATCTGGGCAAATGCCACACTGTTACTAAGTGCCACAGTGGGCATATACACCAGGGAATAGGCCAGTATTACCCAATAAAACAGCTGACTGTTTTCCACCTTCGTTGCCAGTACCAGCAGGATGGCTCCTACGAGATGCAATACGCCCATGATCTTCTGCGCTGCAAAAAAGCGATCCGCAATCATACCTACAAAAAAAGGTGAGATCATGGTTGCCAGTGCAAGCGCACTGAAGGCCTGTCCAATATCCTGGCCGGTTGCCCCCAAACTGGATTCCATATAGGTTCCCATGGTTACATACCAGGCACTCCAGATAAAATACTGGAGGAACATCATCAGGGAAAGTGAAATTCCTGTGGAGGTTTTCATGCAGTTAGTAGCTTATAGTTTGTAAGCCTGCCGGGCAAACAATTTCCAACCGGATTTTTCATTTTTCCAAACTGTCATTACGCCAATCCGGATTGTTTGCTCAAGCCCATTATTGGTGGCCTTTGCTTCAAATATAAAACGAATCGTTGCGTTTTTATCGACTACCTGGATCTTTCTGTCGGCTGCTTCCAGGGTGATAAAATCAACCGGACCTTCCATTACATCTTTAATAGCAGCCTGTTTGTCATCGAGCCGGCCATTGGAGTGACCATACCACATATTTGCATGGTAAATATCCTCCAGCACAGCCTTGTTTTTATCCACCATCGCCTTGTTCAATCGATCCAACTGACCTGAAACCATCTTTTCATCTTTCGATTGCCCATATCCGGTAGTGACCAGAAAGAGCAATATATTCAGCATAAAAACCCTAACCATAACCGTTATTTTAAGGAATGATTTAATTCGGCGGTTTCCAGGGCTTCAATAGGATTATAACCTTCCGGTACTTTTTTGTGCCAGTAAGAGGCCAGAATAGAGCCGGTTACATTCATCAATGGACCAAATACTGCGGCTGCCAGTCCCACCGTTGCAATCTTACCCATCTCTTTGGCTATGCCGGATGCCAGTCCACCATTTTGCATACCCACTTCAATCGCTACCGTCCGTGAATCACGCTCACTCATCTTAAACAATCGTGCGAACCAATAACCCAGGAAATAACCAAAAAGATTGTGAATCAGGACCAATACTATCAACAAGGGTCCAATATTCAACAGGCTATCTCTCCCCGCAGCAGTGATCACCACTATAATTAGCGCAATCCCTAGCATAGACAGAACCGGCATGGTTTCATCCAGCCATTTGGACTTGCCTCGCAGGAGTTTGTTTACAATTAACCCCAGACCAATAGGCAGAATGATCATTTTGGAGATATCCCACATCATACTCAGCATATCAATTTCAATAAATGCACCTGCGAGCAGTTTCATCAGCATTGGAGTCATGAAGGGAGCCATCAATGTGGTAATGGAAGTGATGGTGATCGATAATGCCAGGTTGGCTTTCGCCAGGTAAGACATCACATTGGATGCCAATCCGCTTGGAGAGCATCCAATCAAAATAATGCCAGCCGCGATCTCTGCACTAAAGCCACTAATACTGGCCAATGTGAAACCCAGTAATGGCATGATCATGAACTGACTGACAACGCCCACTACCACCCCCTTTGGTGTTTTTACCACACTCACAAAATCTTTCAAACTCATGGAGGTTCCCATTCCAAACATGATCAGTTGAATCAGCGGA
>JALOMU010000431.1 GCA_025455285.1 Flavihumibacter sp. | reverse complement strand
CTATTGTTATGCGCGCAATTCTCACGAGTACTGGGGTTATAGTGCAGGATTGGATTTTGAGCGAAAGATCATCGTGAAGCGAAATGCTGCGGAATTACTACGGAAGTTTTTGATGCGACCTGCCTGGGAATGTGTACCTATTTCAATTAGCGGCAATACAGATTGCTACCAGCCGGCAGAGCAACGATTCCGATTGACCAGAAAATTATTGGAGGTATGTAGGGAGTTCAACCAGCCCGTAGGTATCATTACTAAAAATGCGGGTGTTTTAAGGGACGCTGATTTGCTGGCATCGATGGGAGAAAAACGCATGGCATCTGTGCTGGTTTCGATCAATAGCCTGGATGAATCCTTGCGCAGACAAATGGAACCCCGCACCACTACCGCAGAGCAACGACTACGAGTGATTCGTGAATTAAGCCAGAAAGGAGTACATACTGGGGTAATGATTGGACCAGTTATTCCAGGTTTAAATGATCATGAATTGCCATCCATTCTTGAAAGCGCAGCAGCCGCAGGCGCAAAATTTGCTGCTTACACCTTTGTCCGATTAAACGGTGCTGTTAAGCTGATCTTCCATGATTGGTTATACACCAATTTTCCGGATCGGGCTAATAAGGTATGGCATAGCATTGAGGAAGGGCATGGAGGGAAAGTGAATGATAGCCGGTTTGGAACCCGGATGCGGGGAGAAGGTCAGCAGGCAACCATCATCAACCAGCAATTTAAAAAGTTCCGTCAGTTGTACGGATTGGATCGAGAACGCTGGAGCCTTGATACCACCCTGTTTTCACGGCCCGGCCAACAAATGAAACTTTTTTGAAAGTAGCGTTCTTATATTTGACGCCTACTATGGAACAAATAATTGAACGCATTGATCAACTCTGGCAGCAATTTTCAGGGCAGCCTTCAGCAGCCATTACCAAATTGCCACAATCGGGTAGCGACCGGATGTATTTCAGGGTGGAAGGCACCCAGGATGCAGCTGTGGAGTCAGCAATTGCTACCTATAATACGCATATCAAAGAGAATGAAACCTTTCTTTCGTTTACCGAATCACTGAAAGTGGCGGGTGCACCGGTGGCCAATGTGTTCGCAGTGAACGAGGAGCATGATATCTATCTGCAGGAAGATTTTGGAGATCGGTCTCTTTTGAATGAACTGGAAGAAAAAGGATTTACAGAAGAAGTGTTTTCGTTGTTTCAACAAAGCCTTTCCAAACTGGCACACCTTCAGATAAAGGGAGGAGAGCAAATCGATTATTCAAAATGCCTGACGGCCCGGGAGTTTGGAAAGCAGGCAATCATGAGTGACCTGTTGTATTTCAAATATTATTTTCTTGACACCCTTAAGTTTCCCTATGATAAACAGGCACTGCTGGATGATTTTGATGCATTGAGTACCTATCTCACGCATACAGAGAACAAACATTTCATGTTCCGGGATTTTCAAAGCCGGAATATTATGGTGAAAGACGGGCAGGTTCATTTCATCGATTACCAGGGCGGTATGCTTGGAGCCCTGCAATACGATGTGGCATCTATGTTGTGGCAGGCAAGAGCTAATCTGCCAGAAGAATGGAAAGACAGTTTACTGGAATATTATATTGGAGAGATAAATAAAATTTTACCAAATCCGGTTGATCCGGTTCTCTTTACCATTCAATTCAATGGATATGTTCTAATCAGGTTATTACAGGTGCTGGGAGCCTATGGCTTCAGGGGCTTCTTCCAGCGAAAAGCACAGTTCCTGACCAGCATTCCGCAAGCCCTGAAAAACCTGAGTGCCTTCACTGGCAATCGAAAGATGGGTATTGCAGTTCCGGAATTTGATAAATGTCTTCAGTTCTGTACCAGTGCGGAAGTGATGGATAGATTTGAACCCTTACAGGCGGATGAATCAACTCCGCTTGTTGTAAATATTCATAGCTTCTCCTATAAAAAAGGAATTCCATCTGACCCGACTGAAAACGGCGGGGGATTTGTCTTTGATTGCCGGGGAATTTTTAATCCAGGCCGTTTCGAAGAATACAAAACCCAAACAGGCAGAGACAAGGCGGTTAAGGATTTCCTGGAACAACGTACGGCCATGCCCGATTTTTTGAACAGCGTTTTTGACCTGGTGGATATCAGTGTGGCTGAATATATCAGGAGAGGATTTGCGAGCCTGCAGGTAAATTTTGGTTGTACCGGCGGACAACACCGCTCTGTATATGCGGCGGATGCACTTGCGCGTCATCTCCGTAATAAGTTCAAAGTAAAAGTGGAAGTGAAACATATTGTACAGGATGCAAAAAACTGGATCAACCCATGAAAGCAATGATTTTCGCAGCCGGACTGGGAACCCGTTTTAAACCCTGGACCGATTGGCATCCCAAGGCACTTGCCCCCGTGAATGGGAAGTCCTTATTACAACGGAATATCGAGTATCTCCAACGATATGGTATAACCGAAGTAGTGGTGAATGTGCACCATTTCGCCAATCAGATCCTGGAAGCCGTGGAAAAAGCAAATGGCTGGGGTAGTAAAATTCTGATCAGTGATGAGCGCGATGAAGTACTTGAAACGGGAGGAGGTTTGCTTAAAGCAGCGCCCCTGCTTGCAAACGAACCATTTGTTACCATCAACGCAGATGTGTTAACCGATCTGAACCTGGACGCGCTTCTACAATTCCATCAACAGGAAAACGCCCTGATCAGTTTTGGCGTCAGCAACAGAAAAAGTACCCG
>JALOMU010000017.1 GCA_025455285.1 Flavihumibacter sp. | reverse complement strand
CACCGGAAAAGCAAAATATTCCAGCATCTTCAATTATCCCACGCTCACCTGGGCCGATATCGGCGCTATTGGCTGGCTGGTGGATGGAGCTGCAATTATGAACCAGGTTCCACTTTGTCGCACTTCCTATGGGCCCTATGCCCGTGCGATGGTACGGATCTGCAAGGAAGAAAGTTTTCACCAGCGCCAGGGGTTTGAGATTTTGCTGACGTTGAGCAGGGGAACCGAAGCGCAAAAAGCCATGTGTCAGGACGCGATCAACCGTTGGTGGTGGCCCAGTATCATGATGTTCGGTCCTGCTGATGACGCATCACCCCATACTGCGCAGAGCATGAAATGGAAGATCAAACGCTTTACCAACGATGAACTGCGGCAAAAATTTGTTGATATCTGTGCCGATCAGGTGAAAATTCTGGGTATGGAATTACCGGATCCGGAGTTGAAATGGAATGCCGAAAGAGGACATTATGATTTTGGAAAAATCAACTGGGAAGAATTCTGGCAGGTGATCAGCGGAAACGGCCCTTGCAACAAGGAGCGGATTGCCGCCAGAGTAAAAGCACACGAGGAAGGTGCCTGGGTGCGGGAAGCAGCAACCGCTTTCGCAAGTAAACAAGCTCAAAAACAAAGCGCAGCAGTAGCATGAAAACATTCATTCAGATACAGCGATACGGCGATTATGGTGATCGCGAACCGGTAAAAGCGGAAGGGGCAACTCAAAACCAGGCCGACTGGCCATTATGGGAAGTATTCATTCGCAGCAAAATGGGGTTGGATCACAAACATGTGGGCAGTTTGCATGCAGCGGATGCCCAAATGGCGATTGAAAACGCAAGAGATGTGTATACACGTCGCCAGGAAGGGATCAGCATCTGGGTTGTGGAGAGCAAATATATCCACGCTTCCAATCCAGATGAAGCTGCCAGCTTCTATGATCCAGCCAATGATAAAGTGTATCGGCACCCGACATTTTATGATTTGCCGGATGAACTAAAGGCGATGTAAAAGCGGTGAAAAGTGAAAGGTGAAAGGTGAAAAAGAGGACTCCGAAATTTCACTTTTCACCTTTCACTTCTCACTTCCTACTTCATAATTCATATTTCATACTTCCAATGTTTTTTCTTTCCATACACCTGGCCGATGATGCCTTAATTCTTGGACACCGCAATAGCGAATGGACAGGACATGGACCGAACCTGGAACAGGATATCGCCATATCAAATATTGCACTGGACCAGATCGGACAGGCAAGAAATTTTTATCAATATGCGGCGGAACTGTATAATAATAACAAGGATGCTTACACGAAGATTATCAGTTCACCGGCTTTTCTGCAGGTAACTGGTTCAATTGATGAGGACGACCTTGCCTACCTGCGGGATGCAATGGAGTTTCGCAATCATCTTTTGGTGGAGTTGAATAAAGGCGATTGGGCAGTAACCATTACCCGGCAATTTTTCATGAGCCTGTACCAGCAATTGTTGTATACGGATCTCCAATATTCAGCTGATAAAAGACTGGCTGGTATCGCAGAGAAATCATTGAAAGAAGTTAACTATCATGTTCGCTGGAGCGGTGAATGGGTGATTCGCCTGGGTGATGGTACAGAGGAAAGTCATCATCGCATGGAAACCGCCATCGATCAGCTCTGGCCTTATGTGGGAGAATTGTTTATGCCTGCTGATTTTCAGCTGGAGGCGGCAGCATCGGGACTGCTAAAAAACCCGAACTATTATCGCGAGCCCTGGCTGGAAAAAACGCGTGCCGCATTTGAGCAGGCCGGATTAGCAATGCCTGCGCTAAATTGGTACCAGAAAGGAGGCAAAAAGGGAATCCATACAGAGCACCTGGGTTACCTGCTGGCCGAAATGCAATACCTGCAGCGCAGTCACCCCGGCGCGCAATGGTAAGTGAAAGATATGTCAACTGAATCGACGATATGGAAATTGCTGGAGGAAGTGAAGGATCCGGAAGTACCTGTTATATCGGTGGTAGATTTGGGTATTATCCGCGACGTAAAACAAACTGAAAGCGGTGTGGAAGTTACCATCACTCCCACTTATTCCGGTTGCCCGGCAATGGATGTGATAGCGATGCAAATCAGAATGGTACTTGCAGGCCACGGTTATTCACCGGTAACTATAAAAACAGTGCTCTCACCGGCATGGACAACCGAATGGATGACCGAAGCAGGAAAAGAAAAGTTACTGGCCTATGGTATCGCACCACCAAATCCCAAACAGCAGGTATGTACACCGGGATATTTTCAACAGGAAGAAGCGGTTCAATGTCCGCATTGCCGATCCTTTCATACCCGAAGCATCAGTGAGTTTGGCAGCACGGCCTGTAAAGCATTGTACCAGTGCGAGGACTGCAAAGAGCCTTTTGATTATTTCAAATGTCATTAACTGTGCCGCACTAATTGTTTAGGTTTGTGGCAGAAACTTAATCTATGGCTGAATCCATTCTTTTTTCAATTGAAGGCGGTATTGGGAAAATCACCTTAAACCGTCCGGATAAACTGAATTCCTTTAACCGGGAAATGGCCCTTCAATTGCAGGCAGTTTTAAAGGAATGTGAGGCTCCTGAAATCCGTTCCGTATTTCTCACTGGTGCAGGTAAAGCATTCTCTGCAGGCCAGGACCTTGCAGAAGTGGTAGATCCAAATGGACCCGGCATGGCAAGAATTTTATCGGAGCATTACAATCCCATTGTGATGGGCATCCGCGATTTGAAAAAACCTGTTGTAGCTGCCGTAAATGGAGTGGCAGCCGGCGCAGGGGCCAATATAGCGTTGGGTTGCGATATCGTGGTAGCCGCGAAATCGGCCAGTTTTATTCAGGCATTTTCTAAAATCGGATTGATACCAGACAGCGGGGGAACCTTCTACCTGCCCCGATTGATCGGTCATCAGAAAGCCAGTGCCCTGATGTTATTAGGGGAAAAAGTGAGTGCAGAAGAAGCAGAACGATTGGGCATGATCTATCAATTTTATGAAGATGACCAGTTTATGGAGCAGGCTTTAAGCATTGCAGCGAAACTTGCCACCATGCCAACCGTTGGACTGGCTTATACCAAAAAAGCCTTGCAATGGTCGTTCACACATGCCCTGATTGAACAATTGGCGAATGAAGACAAACTGCAGCAACGAGCAGCCAATACCGAAGATTTCAAAGAAGGCGTCCAGGCCTTCCTGGAGAAACGTGCCCCTGTATTTAAAGGAAAATAAGATGGAAAAATCGTCCTACGAAAAAGTGGTTGATCACATGCTGCGGCAGGACGCGTTCAGCCAGTGGCTGGGTATCGAATTGCTGGAAATCAGGGAAGGATACAGCCGCATCAAAATGATTGTCCGTAAAGAAATGGTAAACGGATTCGGCATCGCCCATGGAGGTATTGCATTCTCTCTTGCTGATAGTGCTTTTGCATTTGCCTGCAACAACCGTAACAATTTATCGGTTGCACTTGATACCAATATTTCATTTACCAGGGCAGTGCAGGTTGGTGATGTGTTGATTGCCGAGGCAACGGAAATCCACAATGGCCGAAGCACAGGAGTCTATTCCATTGGCATATTCAACCAGAAGGATGAACAGGTTGCCCTTTTTAAAGGAACCTGTTTCCGGACAGGTAAAAAACATATTTGAGATACTATGTTTATTTCATTCAAAGGATTTATACCTGTAGTACATCCCAGTTCCTATGTACACCCACAGGCATGCATAACCGGAAATGTGATCATTGGTAAAGAATGTTATATTGGTCCGGGTGCAGCTTTACGTGGCGACTGGGGAGGCATTATACTGGAAGACGGCTGCAATGTACAGGAGAACTGTACAATCCATATGTTTCCAGGATATACGATTCGCCTTAAAGAAGGTGCGCATATCGGTCATGGTGCTATTATACATGGCGCACAGATCGGCCGTAATTGCCTGGTTGGCATGAATTCGGTGATCATGGACCGCGTTGAACTGGGAGATGAATCCATTGTGGGAGCGTTGAGTTTTATTAAAGAAGGAACTATCATTCCTCCCCGGAGCCTGGTAGTGGGTAACCCAGGTAAAATCATCAGGGAAGTAAGTGATGAAATGCTTTCCTGGAAAACCAGAGGCACTGCCTTATATCAGGCACTACCCAAAGAAATGCAGCAATACAGCGAGATTTGCGAACCATTAACGGAGCTTCCGGCCGATCGTCCCAGCCAGGAGATCCTGTATGAAACATGGCAGTTGTCCAAATGAACTACCTTCGCGCATTAACAGCGTATAAACGTGTCAGAGAAATCAAATTTTGTTGACCAGATCCGCGTCTTTTGTCGAAGCGGTCATGGCGGAGCCGGAAGTAAACATTTCATGCGAACCAAGTTCAACCCGAAAGCCGGTCCCGATGGGGGCGATGGCGGCCGGGGAGCGCATATCATCCTGCGTGGAAACAAAAATCTCTGGACTCTTTTACACTTGCGTTACCACAAAAATATCCTTGCAGAAAACGGTGAAAGCGGAAGCGGTAATAACTCTACAGGTCGAAGCGGGAAGGATATTTACATCGATGTGCCATTGGGAACCATTGTCTTTGACGAGGAAAGCGGCGAAAAAGAAGCCGAAGTCCTGGAAGATGGACAGGAAGTCATTTTTATGAGAGGAGGCCGTGGCGGGCTCGGAAATGCGCGTTTTGCCACTCCCACCAACCAGGCTCCTGAACATGCCCAGCCCGGAGAACCGGGTGTTGAGGGGTATAAGATTCTGGAATTAAAAGTGCTGGCGGATGTGGGATTGGTAGGTTTTCCGAATGCTGGTAAATCCACCCTGCTGAGTGTGATCACCGCAGCCAAACCCAAGATCGCGGATTATGCCTTTACGACTCTGAGCCCCCAACTGGGGATGGTAGAATACCGGGATGGAAAGTCTTTCTGTATTGCCGACCTGCCCGGAATTATTGAAGGGGCCGCAGAAGGACGCGGACTCGGGCACCGGTTCCTGCGCCACATTGAACGTAACTCCGCCCTCCTGTTCCTGATACCTGCCGACAGCAAGGATCACCGCAAGGAATTTGAGATCTTACTTAACGAACTGGAAGAATACAATCCGGAGTTATTGGAAAAAGATATTGTAATTGCTATCAGCAAATGCGATATGCTGGATGAAGAGTTAAAAGCAGCCATCAGCAAGGAACTGCCGGCGGAATATCCGCATCTTTTCATATCTTCTGTAACCCAACAGGGACTTAAGGAACTAAAAGATCAGCTCTGGCAGATCCTCAACCGGCCGGTGGACTAAACCTTTTCATATGCGTACAGGAAGTATTTTCTTATCGATCCGACTCAGAAAATATCCCTTTTTACGATTCCTGTCGAACCTGCTCCGGAGTTGCTGGCTGTTTTTCCCGTCACTGGTATTCATCATCCTGGCCATGGTGGCATTTTCTCAACTTAGCCAGGGACAGGATATACTGATTTCCTTCACTGAAACTGCAGGTGCTTTTGGTCATGTACTGGCCGCAAAAATGATCTTCCTGGTGGCGATATTTTTCTGGGTTTATGTCAGCTGGTATTCATCCCGGATGGTTGCTTACATAAAAGGCTGGCAACACCGGGAAGCGGTACGAATCATAGATCCGGTGTTAAGTGACCAGGCCTATGCATCCTTATACGATATGGAATTGCGGTTTCTGCACCGGTTTCCCCGAATTATCGGTTATGGATGTCTGTTAGTAGTGATGACTGTTCTGAGTCTGCTTCTTTTTCCCGGTAGTTGGGCCCAGGAACAGCCTTTCCTGGTGCTGATTGGTGCTGCTTTACTCGCCTGGCTGGCTGATCGAAGGCTGATCCGGCTGGTGCAGCTTCCTGGCAAATCCGCCTTGTTAAGAAATATCGCGTGGGTGCTGTTCGGGCTTGTATTGCTGCTGACGGTTTTATATGTAAAGTATGATCTGTTCAGTAGAATACCCTTTATTCTGCTGCTACTACTACTACTTTTTTTTCTATATATGCTCTACATTAATGTACGCCGGCAACACATGATCAGGGAAGGATCGAAGGCTGGGCGTGTAACGGGCATTCATCCCGCCAAACCTTTTGAAAAGCTGGTGGAACGATCGATGAAATTTTTACACCTGCCGAATGAAGAGAAAAACTATTTTGCTGTTTTTAACCTGGTGGCCGCAATCGGTTTATGCTTTTACCTGCTTGCGATTAACTCCCTTGCAGCCAGTGTTCAAATAGGACCTTTTGCAGTTATCCTGCTTGCATTCGCAGTTCTCCTGGGCTTTGGAAATATGTTATCCGCCCTCTCCTGTAAATTCCAGGTCAATTTTCATTTTTTCATTTTCCTATTTGCTGCTTTTCTTCCAACACCGGATCATCACATCGTAAGAACAGGAAGTTTATCAGAGCGGAAACTGGATCCGGCGATTTATGAAAAGCGGCAACAGTTATCCGAATATTTTTATCACTGGATAAAATCAAGGCCGGAAATCGATACGGCCAGAACCTATGATATGTACCTGGTATTGGCGAATGGAGGTGCTTCCAGATCAGCCTATTGGGTAGCATCTGTTTTGGGAAAATTGGAAGATGCGTCCTTACAGAATCCCCGCGGCCGTTTTTCGCGTCATCTATTCTGTTTATCAGGCACTTCCGGAGGCGGGTTGGGAATTGTCAATTTTTACACCACCTTGTTACACCAGCAAAAAAAGGAACCGGTAAAGGGATTTGAAGCATCTGGCCGTGAGTTTCTCCGCCAGGATTTTTTAAGCTTCACGCTTGCCAGGATGTTGGGGCCGGATTTCTTTAACTATATACCGCTGCTTAACAAGGTTGTGCCCAATGAAGACAGGGCAGAAGCATTGGAGCAGGCCATTGAAAGAGGTATTGATGCATCCTATTATCGGGTGGGCTTCGACAGTACCTGGTTTGATCAGTGCCTTACCCAAACCGGCGAACCACATTCATTGCCGGTGTTGTTTATAAATACAACCCGGGTTAAAGATGGAAATCCCGGAGTGGTGTCAAATATTCACATCGCTCCGAATATTTTCAACCGCAGGGTAGATGTTGCGTCCCTTTTGCCCAGGGATCAGACAATCCGCTTAAGTACAGCCACGATATTGGGAGCCAGGTTTCCGTATATAAGTCCCGCAGGGCGCATCAACCAGCTAAAAACCCCCTCTACCCCCAATGGTACAGACACTACCAGGGCGCATTATTTCGTAGACGGGGGATATTTTGATAATTCCGGAGCCGGTGCAGTGCAGGAAATGATCCGGACGCTATTGAAACTGGCAGCAGCCAGTCCGGATGATGAGATCCGCAAACGATCAGCAAAACTGAACATTCGGGTTATTCAAATAACCAACAGTCCGCAAGGGACTGTTCCATTAAAACCGATTGGTCCATTTGTCAACGATCTGCTTTCGCCGCTGCTCACTATCACTGGTGCATTTGATATGCAAACAACAGTGAATGATCGCCGCTTTATCACCTATATTCAAGACCTGCAGCAACAGGGCACAAAAGGCGTTTTTCGGTCTTTTGAATACATCCCTATCCATTTGTACAATGATCCGGACGTACCGGGTGATACGCTTTCCAAAGGTCCCTATGCCATGAACTGGTTTATATCGGATAGTGTCCGGAACCAGATGGATCGCAGATTAGTGAACCAACCCCGGCTGATCGCGTTGTTAAAAGAGTTTGATTTGATAACAGGGAATTAATTTTTGGGTAACTTTAAGTAGGTAGTTTTCACCCATGAAAAATTGTTCTACCATAGGAACAAGAATCCTTTTCTTAATAGGATTTTTTTTCTCCTGTTTGCTTTCAGTAAATGGGCAAACAGCTACTAGTGCAGCTTCAATCGAATTTCTAAAAGCGGAAGACGGTTACCTTTTTTTCAAAGCCCGACTGAATACTCCAAAAAAGGAAAAGACCACTTTATATGTGCGTGATCAGGAAGGAGAGTTGGTACATGAAGATAAAATAGTTGGCACCAGCTTTGAAAAAGTATATAAAATTCCTTCCTCCTGTGCAGATGAACTGGTTTTTGAATGGGTTAAACCCCAGCGTATCCTGTTAAAAAAATTCAAGGTGATCCGTAATGAGATTAGTTATGTAACGGTAACCAGGATGAATTAAACAGCCGGACCATTATCTTTCCATCTCCATAGATGTACGCAGGCATAAGTCCGAAAGGGAGCCCATTTTTTTGAAATCTTCAACATTTTTTCCCTGAACAATTTTCGGTCAGCATCATTGAGGCGATAGAGTTTTATCATTGCCTGTTGTATACCCAGGTCATCAATAGCAAACACATCTTCTCTTGCCATAGCGAACATGAGTAACATTTCCACCGTCCACCTCCCAACACCTTTGATTTGTGTGAGATAGGCGATTATTTCTTCATTGGAAAGCTTGTCGAGTTTTTTGTAATCCATCCCCTCTTCAAGGGCGAAGCGCGCTACATTTTGTACATAGTTTACTTTGGCATTGGACAAACCGATTCCCCGTAATGTTTCAAAAGGCGTCTCCAGAATCTGTTGCGGATGAGGTGGATTTCCTTCATACAGTCCTAAGAATCGCTGCTTGATTACTGTGGCCACTTTTACAGATAACTGTTGACTCATAATAGAGCTGCACAAATAAAAATCCAGCCGCTTTTGTTTTTTAATCACGAAGGGCTCTCCGTCTAGGATGGAAGCCATCTTCTTATCCAGTGAAAGGTGATCTAAATAAGACATACCCGAAAGTAGTAATTAACTTCGCAGCATGGAAAGAATCCTGGAGGCAACAGCGGATGGCAGTCATACCATTTCGATACCTGAAATGCAGGTAACCTATCATTCCAAACACGGCGCTGTGCAGGAATCAATGCATGTATTTATTGAAGCGGGATTGCGCTATAAAATGCAGTCTTCCAGTGGGGTGTTAACTATTCTTGAAATGGGTTTTGGAACCGGACTGAATGCCTTGCTCTCATTACTGGCAGCTGAAGGCCGGGAAATCTGGTATGAAAGCCTGGAAGCTTATCCGGTATCATTGGAAATGGCACTCCAGTTGAATTATGCAGCATTATTAAAACAGCATGGCACCGTTGAATTTTTTAACGCCATGCATCTGGCAGCATGGAATAAGTGGGTGAACATTACTCCGGAGTTTCACTTGTGTAAGCGGGAAGCTACACTCGAAGCATTTCATCCAACCGGCAACTATGATATTGTATATTTTGATGCATTCGCACCAACAGCACAACCAGCGCTATGGACAGAATCCGTATTTAAGAAACTGTTTGATAACATGAACCCGGGTGGTATACTGGTCACCTACTGCAGTAAAGGCATCGTAAGAAGAGCCATGCAGGCAGCGGGATTCAGCATTGAAAAAATTCCTGGTCCGCCTGGCAAAAGAGAAATGGTACGAGCCACTAAACCTATGACAACTTAAAGGAAAAAGCCTGCACGGATGGCCAGGCGGCGATACTTCGTATCGATCTCATCCTGGTTGCGGATAGATTGTGTAGCCTGGTAACGGTACCCAATGCTTAGCAGAAAGCCGGCAGAACGGTTGAACGGGATTTTTACACCGAGTCCGGCAGCGTACAATAACCCTCCTTTAAAATCTTCACCGGCCTGTGAATCCTGGGTAATATTGGCACCATATCCTGCATCGATAAAATAGAATGGAAGTACGGTTCCATTGGTAGCTATATCTCCCCGGAAACTGGCAAACAGCGGAACGATGGTTTGGGTGGCATACAGATCCACGCCGGTACCAAAACCCAGCATAGCAAATTGGTTGAATTTATAGCCGTTAACCGTTTGAAAAGAAAAGGCAGCAGTGGTTACTCCGTCAACTGTTGTTTTCCCGGCTACAAGCGGACCCAGTTCACTGAAATGCGCAAATCCTTTTGTTTTATAAGCAAAATTACGATAGCGCTTTTCGGATCGGACTGAGTCGAGTTCAGCTTTATTGAAAGACCATACAGATCCATCCTGCGTAAGGATGCGGGTCTGTTGATCAGAAGAACCGACAAGCTGTCCACGGATAACAGATCCGTTTTTCAGATATAGAACATCTTCCTTTTTACCCTGGGCCACTGCACCAACAAAAAACAAGACAAACAGAATGAGCAATGAAATTCTCATAAGCAATAATTTCACATTGAGTTTGAGTCGGCTGTTGATATATGGTTTAATGTGTTGAATGGCGGATGCCTGTACAATGATACTTCTGTTTAGCCTGAAAAACTGTCGCGGATCCAGCACCAGTTCCAGGTTTTCCAGTGTATAGTCTACAATGTAACGAGTACCGTCATGTGCGTTTAAATATACAATTTTATTGTCGGCGGAGAAATAAGCGATATCTGATGCATCTATAAAGAAACTTCTACTGCCAACTCTGGCCAGGAAGCGTGATTTATAGGTCTTAGGAAGGATGGTATTCTTCCCCGACAGAAGATCCAGTTTGTCGAGGGCCTGTTTAAGTGCAGATTTGGAAACAGGTTTAAGTAAATAATCAATACTCAGCAATTTGAAAGCATCCATCGCATAAGAATCAAATGCGGTGGTTAGGATGATGGGGCAATCTGATTTGATTGTTCTGAAA
>JALOMU010000430.1 GCA_025455285.1 Flavihumibacter sp. | reverse complement strand
CAAACCACTTGAAATAACAACCACCTACCAACCCACTACCACCAAATACGAGATCAAGGAAATTTATACCATCCCCAATGATGGTACAGTAAATACCATTGATGTGAAGAAATCTTCACTTCCTGCAGTGTATGAATATTATGCTGCACCAAAACTGGAGGAGGCGGCCTATCTGACAGCCCGGATCACGAACTGGCAGGAGTTAGAATTGATGGCCGGCGAAGCCAACCTGTTTTTTGAAGGCACGTTTCTGGGTAAAAGTTTTATAGATCCTGCACTGGCGGAAGATACGCTGTTTCTGTCGCTCGGACGGGATGCGAATGTAATAGTGAAACGTACGTTGGTAAAGGACTTCAGCTCGAAACGATTCATGGGTGGAAACAAATCGGAAAGCAAACAATTTGAATTGAGCGTACGCAATAATAAAAAACAACCCATCACAATTTTACTGGAGGATCAATATCCGATTTCAACTATGAAAGAGATTGAAGTGGAGCGGGATGGGCATGATGGCGGTCGGTTGAATAGTGAAACCGGACTGGTAAGCTGGAACCTGACGGTTGCGCCGGGAGCAGAGCAAAAGAAAACAATTCGGTTCACGGTAAAATATCCAAAAGAAAAACGTCTGCAACTGGATTGATTACGTAGGTATACTAAAACCGTTCAAACACGTCTGAATAAACCGTTTTATCACGCTGGCAGGTGATTCGTTCCCTTTGTACTTTCACTCCGGGAACCAGCCATAGACGAGGAGTGAATAAGTGAGAAGGATATTGGCTGGAGGGGTAGTAAGTGGAACAAAAAACCGGACTTCAATGAAGTGCCGGTTTTTTGTTTAGTTAAGTTGCGGATCGATGGGATAATTGATCAGTTGCTCGTATTCTCCTCCCAGGTCTTTCAATGCTTCTTTCCAGATAGCAGTCTGATCAATCTCAAAAACCAATCGCTGGTTGCCTTTAGAGGTGATCCAGGACTTTTCTTTCAACTCATTTAATAGTTGTCCTTCTGACCAGCCGGAATACCCAATAAAAAAGCGGATACCCCGTGGTGTTATTTCGTTATCGCGTAAAAGTTGAACAGCAGTTTCGAAATCTCCTCCCCAATAAATACCCTCCGCCACTTCAAAACCTCCGGGAATCAGATCCGGATACTGGTGCAAAAAATGGATGGTATCAACCTGTACTGGTCCGCCGTAATAAACGGGTAAGGGCATACCCTCTGCACTGGCCATCAACTGATCCAGCGTGAAATCATACAAACGGTTTAAAACAAACCCGAAACTGCCCTCTTCCTGGTGTTCACAAAGAAAAACCACCGTACGCATGAAATTAGGGTCCTTCAGAAAAGGATCCGCAATTAAAAGGGTTCCTGCAGCAGGTAAGATTTGTGTCATACAGTTAATTTATGGAATATTGGGAAATAGAACAATATTTGTTCAGGATCGCCTATAAACAACTGTTAATTCACAGCGGGATTGCAGGGGCAGATAGGCCAAATCATTAACCAACGCTATTTTTGCCGGAATGAAGCGAATTTTTCCTTTGATCATTTTACTGGTGGCTCTTTCCCTGGTTGGCATCATTGTCATCCAGATATCCTGGTTTCGGAGTATGCTGGTGGTAAAGGAAGAACAGCTGGCGGATAATATCGTCAAAGCAATGGGGCAAACGGGAGAGGAGCTGATGGCCCAGAAAGGAACCTTGCCATCACTGAAAAACAGGAGGCTTCGACCCAATCTGAGCTGGCCTTCTGATCAGTTGATGATGGAGTTGATGAAGCCATCCACGATTTCCGAAAAATTCACTCCCTTCGAAGTACAGGAGAAGTTGAGAAAAAATTTCAACGCCTTCGGTTTGAAGGATACCCGTTTTGAATTCCTGATCACTTCAGATGCTGGTTTTCTGACTTATGATGAACTTCGCTCGCCGGGATTCGACAAAGTATTTGAAGATACCGTACGAAACCGCCGGTTTATTTATCCCTTACTAATTCCGGGTGGCAGCAATATGGAAGGACTGGTTCCGGAGGAGGCGATGGTAGTAGTAGTGCCCAACGTAAAAAATATTGTATTTAAGGAGTTGCGCTGGATGCTGAGTGGCGCCATCTTGTTTACACTTATTCTGCTGGCGGCCTTTTATGTTACAGTAAGTGCCTTGTTGCGTCAAAAAAAACTAAGTGAAATCAAAAACGATTTCATTAACAACATGACGCATGAATTCAAAACACCTCTCGCAACGATCTCACTGGCGGTAGATGCCTTGCGAACAGAAAAGGTTTCAAACGATAAAGAGAAGATGCAATATTTCACCGGCATCATCAAGGAAGAAAACAAACGCATGAACAAACAGGTTGAAACCATTCTGCAGGCAGCGCTTATGGACCGGCAGGAAATCAATCTGAATAAAAAGCCGGTACATGTGCATGCAGTGATTGAACAGGTATTAGAGAATTTTGATCTGCAGTTACAGCATAAGAATGGGTATGCAGACCTGCACCTGAATGCGAAGAATGATCTGATCATGGCAGATGAAGTTCATTTCACTAACCTGATCAATAACCTGGTTGACAATGCAGTAAAATATTCCAAAGACAACCTGGTGTTAAAACTCTACACCAGTTCCAATGCAAGGGGGATCGTGATTCGCATTGAGGACAATGGCATTGGAATGAGCAAGGAAAGTGTGAAGCGGATTTTCGAAAAATTCTACCGCGTTCATACCGGCAATCTGCACAAT
>JALOMU010000429.1 GCA_025455285.1 Flavihumibacter sp. | reverse complement strand
TGTACCCAGGCTGATTTCATCCAGAAAGGTATTCAGCAAGTGGCAGCAGGTTATATTATTTACGGAAGCAGTACCATGCTGGTTTACGCTACCAGACGTGGTGTAAATGGATTTACGCTTGATCCTTCCATCGGAGAATTCTGCCTTAGCCATCCCGATATGAAATGTCCTGCAGATGGCCAGATATATTCGGTTAATCACGGTAATTTCTTTCAATATGGAGAAGGTGTGAGACAGTACATCACCAGGTGTCAGCAAAAAAATGAATCTAACGGTGGGCCTTATACGCAGCGATACATTGGCAGTATGGTAAGTGATGTTCACCGAAATCTCATTAAGGGTGGAATTTTTATGTATCCGGGTACGCTCAGAAAGCCGGAAGGAAAGCTGCGGTTGATGTATGAATGCAATCCCTTTGCTTTTATCCTTGAAGTGGCTGGTGGGAAGGCTACAGATGGTAAAAATAGAATCCTCGAATTGATACCGGAGACCCTGCACCAGCGATCCCCTTTCTTTGCCGGCAGCAGCAATATGATGGCTGAACTGGAAAGCTGCATGGCGGGATAATAATTAATATCTTTAGCCTTGTAAGCAATCTGTGAATATGATGAAATCAGCTCTCCGGATCGTTTTTTTTGTTTTGATTGCGGGTGGTATCTCCTGTAAAACAAATCCCGGTATTAAATCAGAAAAAACAGAAGGTGGCACAACCACAACAATTTCAGCAGGCTCACTTGAACAGGATATTCTTAGGGAAGTAAATGATTACCGCAAGAAAAAAGGATTGCCTGCTTTGAAGGCGAATTCGGTAATCGCAACAGAAGCGAGTGTGCACAGTCAGGCGATGGCCCGCAAACAGGTAGCGTTCGGCCATGGGGGTTATGGGGCGAGGGTCAAACGAATCAGCCAGCGCCTGGAAGGAATCGTAGGGTCTGCAGAAAATGTGGCTGTCGGAAACATGAGTGCAGCAGAAGTTGTAAATCGTTGGATCAATAGTCCGACACACCGGAAAAATATTGAAGGTCCCTACAACCTGACCGGCATCGGAGTTTCAAAAGATGTCACCGGCCGCTTCTACTATACCCAACTTTTCATACGTAAATAGTTCCCACTTCATACTTCATAATTCATACTTCCATACCATGCGTTATCCAATCGGTCACTTCGAGCCAATGCCTTATTCCGAAAAAAAATTTCAGGAATGGATTACTGATATCAAATATCTCCCCCAACTATTGGAGAATGCAGTGTTGAATCTGGATGCAGTTCAATTACATACACCGTATCGGGAAGGAGGATGGACCCTTCACCAGGTGGTACACCATGTGGCCGATAGTCATATGAATGCACTTATCCGGTTTAAACTTGCCTTAACGGAAGAACAACCAACTATCAAACCTTACGATGAAGAAGCCTGGGCCAATTTACCGGATGTGGCTGCACTGCCGGTGAATATATCACTTACACTACTGCATGCGCTTCACAGTCGTTGGTATGAATTGGTAAAGGGATTAGATGAAACTACCCTGATGAATCGATCTGTCATACACCCCGAACATGGGAAGGTGATGAATTGCTGGCATTTATTGGGTATGTACAGTTGGCACGGCCGGCACCACGTAGCACATATTACCAGTCTTAGGGAAAGAATGGGCTGGTAGCCAACAGCAACTGCCTGATTTACTGTTTCTTTGTCATATGAAATGGAAGACACTCGAATCTGAATATATCAGTGAACATATTTATTTCACTGCCCGGCGCGATCGTTGCCAGCGGGAGGATGGAGCGATCATAGATCCCTACTTTGTAGTGGAGATGCCTACTTCTGCTACAGCATTAGCACTGACAGCAAATAACAACGTATTACTGGTAAATCAATACCGGCATCCAATTAATAAGGTGGTGCTTGAATTTCCGGGAGGGTTCGTAGATCCCGGGGAAGATTTTGCAACAGCCATGCATCGTGAGTTGCTGGAAGAAACCGGTTATCGTTTTGATAAGGTGGAATGGGTGGGAAGAGTGGCTGCCAACCCGGGGGTGCTCACTAATTACACGGAGTTATTCCTTGCAACCGGTGGAGTAAAAACACAGGAACAACAACTGGATCACAATGAAGAAATCGAAGTGCTGGAGATGCCAATGGAAGAGTTCCTGGAAAAAGTCAGGAAGCATGAACTGGTTCAGGCACTACATGTAAGCTGCCTGTTTTTTGCTTTGCTTAAATCTGGAAAACTGGCTTTTACCGGTTGACTTCACCAATTACAAAAACACTGCCGCAAACAAGAATCAGATCCCGTTTATCAGCTACTGCTTTTGCTGCCGCGATAGCCAGGTTTACATTCGGGTAGGCATTCCCGGAAAGTTGAAAGCTGGCAGCCTTTATTCTCAATTCTTCAACTGGCATGGCCCTGGGAATCTGGGCCTGGGTAAAATAATAGGAAGCAGTAGGAGGCAGGAGAGACAATACTTTGGCAATATCCTTGTCCTTTACCATGCCAATCACCAGGTGCAGGTGATGAAAATTGCACAGTAAAACAGTTCTGAATGAGCAATGCTACATAGAAAAATGACCCGCATACTTTCCATTTTTTTTTAGAGAGAAACTAACTGGCACAGCTACATCATTTAGGCAGACTTTTACAAAACTGTTGTGAGAAACTAGAATATCACGGTCCTGTAAGAAGTGCAGTCTGCTTGGCAGTCTGATCAATGGAAATGATGCGCAGATGTCAGCAG
>JALOMU010000428.1 GCA_025455285.1 Flavihumibacter sp. | reverse complement strand
TTCAAGGTAATGTGCGTCTGCACTTACTCGCAATCTGCCATGCTTCCATTGATGCTGGGAGAAGCCGGAAATTGACAATAGCACTGCCACTAAAAGCAGAATCGGGTATTGGATTTTATTCATCAACCGGAGTTTATCGCGGTAAAATACATATAGAACGATAGAATTACTATCTTAATTGTAATCTTATCCAAAGAAATAAATGAAAACCAGTAGGGCAGTAAGAGAATTACAGGAGGCCATGGAATTTCATAGGGATCCTGAAAAAGCGGAGCAGATGGTCCGCTATATGAAGGGCAAATTTATGTACCTGGGTATAAACCAACCGATTCGAAAGGAGTTATCAAAACCATTTATTCAGGCTGCGAAAAAGCTGGATATGGCTTACATCCTTCAGTATGGTGCTGAACTATGGAAATTACCAGAGCGGGAATATCAATATGTGGCGATGGAATTACTCTATGCAGGTCGTAAAAAATGGGATCCGGCAGCGGAAAAATTTTTCCTTTCCCTTGTAACGGATAAATCCTGGTGGGATACAGTTGATTTTATTGCAGCCAAATTGATCGGTGGCTGTTGGCAGCATAAAACGGATTGGAGCATCATGAAAAAATGGGTTGCATCCGATAACATCTGGAAAAATCGTACGGCTCTCCTGTTTCAATTGTTTTATAAAGAAAAAACCGACCCTGATTTTCTTTTCTGGGCTATTAACGAATTGAAAAGCAAAAAGGAATTTTTTATTCAAAAAGCCATTGGCTGGTCGCTCCGGCAATATCACCGCGTTGCGCCAGGGAAAGTGGAAGCTTTTGTTGAAGCAGCTGGCATTAGTGGCCTCGCTAAGCGGGAAGCCTTAAAACATGCTGGATAAACGGTAAGAAACAAATCAGTAGATTCAGTAACTTTTCAGCACCAATTTAAATCGACTGAATATGACCGACCACTCCTCTTCTTCCCTCAGCAGGAGAAATTTTCTCCGGCTTTCCGGTATGACCGGAGCTGCATTGACAATCGGTTATTTCCTGCCGGCACTTGCCAATGGAAAACCAACCATTATCAGCACAGCCGATGCAGCAGGTGCGGGAATTGATCTAACAGCATGGATACAGATCGATAAAACAGGCCTTGTAACGATTTTTAGTCACCGTGCCGAGATGGGCCAGGGCGCTTACCAGAGCATTCCACAAATTGTGGCGGAAGAATTGGAAGTTGACTTATCAAAAGTAAAGGTTGCATTCGCGAAAGGCCATCCTTCCAAATACGGTAGCCAGATAACGGGAGGTAGCTCAACTGTAAGAGGGTCATTTAAAGCACTTCTGAATACAGGTGCGGCAGCCAGGGAAATGTTGATTACCGCAGCAGCCCAAACCTGGCAGGTGGATCCAGAAACATGTTATGCATCGGAAGGCCAGGTAATTCATCGACCCAGTGGAAAAAAACTGGGTTATGGCGAACTGGTGGAAAAAGCATCGGGCTTAACACCTCCTGCATCGGTAAAATTAAAAGCAAGAAAAGATTACAGATACATTGGTAAGCCGGTGGGTAGGTTAGACAATCCCGATAAAATAACCGGTAAGGCAGTTTTTGGAATTGATGTCAGTTTACCCGGTATGAAATATGCTGCTGTGGAGCGCAGCCCACGTTTCCATGGTAAAGTCAAATCTTTTAATGACAAAAAAGCCAGGGCAGTTAAAGGAGTGATTGATGTTATCAAAGTGGAAATGCCTGTTTTTTCAGGAACCCGTGAAGGTGTAGCAGTAATTGCGGACAATACCTGGGCTGCCCTGAAAGCAAAAAAATTGCTCGAGATTGAATGGGATGATACCGGAATTGAACAGTTTAGTACAGCATCTCTTTACCAGCTGATGAAGGAAGATCTGACCAAACCCGGACTTCCCCAAAAAGCCCTTGGAGATCCGGTTCGTTTTTTTGATAAGGCAGAAAAAAAACTCGACCTCATTTATGAAACGCCCTATGAAAGTCATAGTGCGATGGAACCATTGAATTGTACTGCTCATTTTACTTCGGAGAACATTCGGGTTTGGGGACCTATCCAGGGACCTGACTGGATCCAGTCGGATTTATCAACGCGGTATAAACTACCCATTGAAAAAGTGGAAGTAAACATGACGTTCCTGGGTGGTGGATTTGGTAGAAAAGCATTTACCGATTATCCGGCAGAAGCGGTATATATTTCCAAAGCGATCAATGCACCTGTTCAGGTAGTGTGGACAAGGGAAGATGATATGACCCAGGGACCTTTCCGTCCGGGTGGTGTCTATGGATGCAGAGCAGTTTTACAGGGTGACCGGATCAATGCGCTGGAGATCAAACTGGCCGGGCAAAACATGGACCATCAATGGTCACCCAACCCGGATAAAATGGATTACAATCGCAGCACTACAGAAGGTTGGCTGGAGCCTTATTTTGAAAGCATACCGAATTATCGCTTTGCTGATATTCCAACAGAATCGCCTGTTCCTGTGATGTGGTGGAGATCTGTTTATTCATCCACCAATGCTTTTGCTTTTGAAAGTTTTTGGGATGAGATGGCAGTAGCAGCCGGGAAAGATCCGCTGGCATTCAGAAAAGCACATATTTGGGATAACCATGACCGTTACCATAAACTGATTGACAAAATACAAGAGGTAACGAACTGGGAGAAACGGGGCAAGGGATATGGTGTTGCATTTGCCGAGTGTTTTGGTTCTATTATTGGAGAGGTAGTGCAGGTATCCA
>JALOMU010000427.1 GCA_025455285.1 Flavihumibacter sp. | reverse complement strand
AACAGGGATACCATACATGGCGCGTTTGTCATCAATGAGGAAGGTAATAAAGTGTTGTTTCGGTATACCATGCAACTGGAGCATATCAATTTTAATGAGTTTGAAGGAGCAATCAATTCACTGGGACTTCTGCTCAGTGAATACGCAGATCAAATCATTGATTTTTCAAAGCGGTAGCATTAACTGATTTTATCATATTCAAAACAGTAAAAATGAACATTTTTAAACGACTTTTCCGGATCGGACAGGCTGAAATTCATGCCGCGGTTGAAAAAATGGAAGATCCGGTAAAAATGACAGAACAGGGACTGAGAGAACTTCGCAAGGAACTGGCGGATGCCACAGAAGCCTATGCGAAAGTAAAAGCACTTGCAATCCGGACCGAAAATGACCAACTCCAATGTCAGAAAGAATCGCTGAATTATGCAGAAAAAGCTATTTTAATCATGCAGAAGGCGCAGGTTGGCCAGGTAGATCTGATAAAAGCAGAAGAGTTGGCAAGGGAAGCCTTATCACTCCGAAGAAAATTCTGGGCTGAATCGGAGGAACTGAGCAACCAGGTAGTATCACTGCAACAGTCGTCCCGGGAGATGTTACGAAACACAGAGATCCTCAAAGAGAATATGGAGAAATGGGAAAAAGAATTGAGGACATTAAAGGCAAGAGTAAAAGTAAGCAAGGCTACGGAACAAGTAAATAAACAGCTGGCCCAACTGGATACCAACGGAACCATTGCTATGCTTGAACGAATGAAAAACAAAGTGGAAGACCAGGAGGCCCTGGCAAAAGCATATGGAGAAATTGCGGGCGCCAAAAGCAACCTAAAAGATGAATTGAACGACTTGGTGAAAGACGATTCGTTTTCCATTGAAAAAGACTTACAAGCCATCAAGGAAAAACTTGGAATTAATCAAAACCCTGCTTAAGCTATGTCTGATTTTTTTGACCTGTTGTTTCATCCTCTGAGTAATGCTATTATGACGGTATTAACCGGCATTACTGCTATCTACTGGCTTTTTACTTTTATTGCCGGCGATTTCTTTGGAGACGGGGGAGCAGAGGCAGAACTGGATGTGCACGGAGCAGATGTAGATACGGATACTGAATCGGATTTGAGTGATTCCACTGGTGATAAATCCCTTTTCGACAAAGCCCTGGAATATATCAATATTGGTAAAGTACCCTTTATGGTAGTGTATTCTACGTTTAAGTTCATCGCCTGGATCATCACACTTATATCATCGGTAACACTTGGGCTGGCAGCATGGGGATGGAAATCCGTATTTATCCTGCTACCGGTTTTCCTGCTCACTTATTTCATCACCCGATATGCCACCAAACCGCTGGTGAAAGTATATGCTGCAATGGGATATAATGGCGAAGAAGCGGTGGATCTCATCGGACGAAATGCCATTATGCGTTCTGCTATTTCCGGAGAAACTATTGGCGCCGCAGAACTCAAAGTTCAGTCGGATATCATCCGCATCAATGTAAAAAGCAAAACAGGCGAACTCCTGCCCTATGATGCCCAGGTTATGATTGCGGATGAATCAGCAGATAAAAAATATTATCTGGTAATTCCGGAAATAAACCTGTCCAATATTGTATAAACTGGATTCTGCTAGTATATTACCAACCAAACATATAACCTGTAAACCTTTAATCAGCTATGGGAGCACTTGGCGGCATTAGCCTACTACTAATCGGCGGTATTGTTTTTCTGATTTTCATCGTATTATTTGCATTTGCCACTTTTTACAAAAAAATACCGCAAGGTAAAGCCATTGTGCGTACCGGTGTGGGCGGTGGAAAAGTTGCATTCAATAAAGGAATGTATGTGATTCCCATTTTACATAAAATGGAGATTATGGATATTTCTGTAAAAAAATTACAGATCGACCGGATGGAAAATGACGGTCTGATCTGTAAGGATAATATCCGGGCAGACATTAAGGTAGCTTTTTTTGTACGCGTCAACAAAAACGTAGACGATGTACTCAATGTAGCACAGATCATTGGCACCGAAAGAGCCAGTGATGTAGAAACCCTCCGGAATTTATTTGAAGCTAAATTTTCAGAGGCACTGAAAACGGTGGGAAAGAAATTTGATTTCATCGAACTCTATGAAGCACGTCGTGAGTTCAGAACAGAAATCCTCAATATTATCGGTACGGATCTGAATGGATATATTCTGGATGACTGTGCAATCGACTATCTGGAACAAACGGAAATTTCATTTTTAAGCCCACAGAATATCCTCGACTCACAGGGCATTAAAAAAATAACGGAGTTAACCGCCGAACAAAACATCAAGGCAAACCTGATCAAAAGGGAAGAAGAAAAAGTAATTAAAAAACAAAACGTAGAAGCACGGGAAGCAATCCTTGAACTGGAACGTCAAATGGCAGAGAAGGAAGAAAAGCAGCGTCGCGAAATTGATAATATTAAATCCCGCGAAAATGCTGAGATCATGAAAGTGAGAGAAGAAGAGCGACTGAAGGCAGAATCGGTGAAAATCAAGACCGAGGAATCATTAGCTATCCAGGAGCAGAACAAACTTCGTCAAATTATTATTGCCGAAAAAAACAAACTCAGAACCGATGCAGTGGAAACCGAAAGAGTGAAGCAACTGAAAGAGAAAAGATCGTAACACTTGCACAAATCGAGAAAGAGAAAACGGTGGAAGTGGAACGAAAGAATATACAGGATGTAATCAAGGAGCGGGTTCGTTTAGAAAAAGGAGTAGTGGAGGAACAACAGGGTATCAAAGACCTTGAAGCTTTTCGCGAAGTAGAGCGTAATAAAACAGTGGGTATTACGGAAGCGAGCCGGGAAGCTGAAGAAAAACTCATTTTCACCGTAAAAGCAGCCGAAGCTGAGAAGAAAGCGGCCGAAGAAAAAGCCAGACAATTGATCATCGATGCGGAAGCTAAAAAAGAAGCAGCAGTTAAACAGGCAGAAGCCAGGAAAATTTTGGCTGATGCACAGGCAAGAGAAGAAGCGACCCTAGGTTTATCTGAAGCAGAAGTTATGATTGCCAAAGCTGAAGCGGCAGAACGTCAGGGCACAGTAGATGCAACAGTGATTGAAAAAATTGCAGAAGCCAAACGTAAGGAAGGATTAACGCAGGCGGAAGTGACCAGGGAGAAAGCGCTTGCGGAAGCAGCGGGAATCCAGGAAAAAGCAGAAGCCATGAAGAAACTGGATGCCGTTGGAAAGGATCACGAAGAATTTAAATTGCTATTGCAGAAAGAAAAAGACATTGCATTGGCGCAAATACACATTCAGAAAGATATCGCAGATGCGCAGGCCGATGTATTGGCGGAAGCCCTGCGTACAGCGAAAATCGATATTGTTGGAGGTGAAACCATGTTCTTCCAGAATATTGTTAACCAGATTTCCAATGCCAAAGGATTTGACCGGTTAATCAATGAGAGCGAACACGCAACGGATATAAAAAGAGCATTGATCGGTGATGGCAGCAATAGTGGTGATCTCCTCGAACGTATACGGGAATTTGCCGACAAGTACAATATCTCCACGAATGATATCAAGAACCTGACCATATCCAGCCTCATTCTGAAAATGCAGCAACAGAGTTCAGATGCCGATCGCCCGATGTTATTAAACCTGGCAAACCTGGCAAGCAGTCTGGGCATCTCTAACAAAAAGCTCTAACCGAAAGTGAATGATTGATTGATGGAGGTAAAAGCAGGAATGGATACGAACCGACAGGGTGTGCTGGATGCCGGCACATATGAAATCATCCGGAACCGTTTGCAGGAACAACGCATTGAATTGTCCGGCAGACTGGCACAATTAAACCAGGCAAGAAAAGAGATTTTCAATTCTTCCGGATTTCAATTGATCGCCAACCAACGGATAAGTACAGAGAACAATGGAGTAGCCCGGGGAATAACTGCCATCGGGAATACTACCCTCTTTGCCTACAATGTTCACTTTGGTCTAAGAGAGGATATCAAATTATCCGATGTATTCAGCATCTATACCATTACCGGTGATCATTTTGAGCCGCAGCCATTGAGTATTCTGGAAGATCCCGCATTTATAACCGACTATACCAACCTTTACAAATATTATCGTGATTCCATTTTTGCCGGATTCCACCAAAAGCAGAATTACCTCTACATGGTATTTCAGACCAGCAAAAATCCCGATGATCGAAAAGCATTCAAATGGCTGATCCGAAATGAACAGTTGATCTACCAGGATGACAGGAGTATTCACGAGGTCAGAAAAGCCGCACAACATGATTTTAAATGGATCCAGACGGATCTGAGCAACCGGAGACTAGGTGTACATCCGCATATTTCGATTCTGGATAAAGTGTTTATTGAAGCATTGAATGGTGATATCACTTTCAAGATCGAAAACAATACGGATACCGGAAAAGGGATATTTTCAGACCCTGTCAATAACCGGGATCAACAATTGGATGACGCCTTCTATTATTATGCCGACCTCGGCAACCTGATCGCCATCAAAATTAAACCCTACCAGGAAGAATTCCGGGCCTATATCTTTAATGTAAGGACGAAGGAGGTTACCTCCATACCCAGTTTAGTAGAAGCGGGTATTGTATTGCCGGAGAACCAGGGCATTATTTTTTCGAATGGATATTACCTTCAGAGCGGGGAGTACAAACTGTTTGAGAACGGGATCACGGATCTTGAATTCATACAAAGTACGGCATCTCCCAATGGCGAAGATTTTCTGTATTGTTTTTACCAGCGGACATCCAACATTTATGTACTGATGTCCTATAATATTATTTCCCGGCAGGTGGAAACGCCGATTATCTGCAACGGATATACAATTTATGATGATGGTAAACTCGTTTATTTCCGGTCTGAAAATGAAGCGATTCGTCACCACCAGGTACAGATCTGGCAAACACCTTACACCAGTACACTTCAGGAAAATCCTGCACTGATCAATAATTACCTCTACAAAATTGGCAATAAGGACATTGTAGCTGCCATGAGCGAATGCCAGGAAGTATTGCAGTTGATTCAAAAGGAAGACAGTTACGAAGGATTGTATGAAGATATCCTGAAAAAATCATCAGATATCCTGGATGCCTATTTCTGGATCAAAGAGGATGTGGCAGGCAACCTTGCTCAACCACTGGCGCAGATCCAGTCTATCGCCAATACGGCCATAGATGAGTTTGCAAAAGTGCAGTCGCAACGCAAGCATGCACGGGAAGTGCTGCTCTCCATGAAGAAAAAAGTGGAGCAACAGGT